>NZ_JAXIOO010000030.1:0-40464 GCF_049311065.1 Arthrobacter sp. 7Tela_A1
GGCACGGAGGCACGGAGGCACGGAGGCACGGAGGCACGGAGGCACGGAGGCACGGAGGCACGGAGGCACGGAGGCACGGAGGCACGGAGGCACGGAGGCCCTCGAATGTTACGCACACACCCCAACGCAGAACCATAAACCCGCAGGCCAGAAGCCTCATGACGCCGTGTTGCGTAACATTTGGTTCCTAGTTGACAGGCCACGGTGCTACGTTTCCGGAATGAGCGATAACCCCACATCGATCCCGGTCCTGGACCTCAGCACTGCCCGCAATGCAGACGGCACCTTCAACTCCGAGTTCATCGACAAGCTGCGTGAAGCCACCCATAAGATCGGGTTCTTCCAGCTGGTCGGCTACGGCGCAGGCGAAGAACGCGTCAAGGACCTCTTCGATGTCACCAAGCGTTTCTTTGACCTTCCGCTCGAAGACCGCCTGGAGCTGGACAACCGCAAGTCCCCGCACTTCCGCGGCTATACCCGCCTGGGCACTGAGCTGACCCAGGGCCGCCCCGATGCCCGCGAGCAGGTCGACTTCGGCCCGGAGCGCGAGCCCGTCGCCGACTACCCCGCAGACCAGCCGTACTGGCTGGTGCAGGGACCCAACCTCTTCCCGGACACCGTCCTGCCGGAACTGCGGCAGACCTCCATGGAGTGGGCCGAGCTCATGAGCGAGGTCGGCGCCGAACTGCTGTCTGCCATCTCCGTTTCGCTGGAACTGCCGGAGGACCACTTCACCGAGCCGTTCGAGGGCACCCCGGCCTGGATGGCCAAGCTGATCCACTACGTGGGCGGCGTCGTCAAGGAAGCCGGGACCCAGGGCGTTGGCTCCCATGCCGACTACGGTTTTGTCACCCTGCTGCTGCAGGACGAGGTGGGTGGCCTGGAGGTCAAGCCGCACGAATCCGACGAATGGCTCCCCGTCGAACCGATCCCCGGCGCGCTGGTCGTGAACCTCGGCGAGATGCTCGAGGTCGCCACCCAGGGCTACCTGTCCGCGACCATCCACCGCGTGCAGGCCCCGCCCGCCGGCGTCGACCGCTATGCCATTCCGTTCTTCTGGTCCCCGCGCCTGGATTCGGTCATTGACCCGGTGCAGCTGCCGCCGGCCTTGGCAGCCCAGTCCCGCGGTATCTCCGATGACCCGCAGAACCCGATGCTCGCTTCCTACGGCGCCAACGTCCTGAAGGGCTGGCTGCGCGCCCACCCGCAGGTTGCCGCCATCCACCACCCGGAACTGGTTCCGGCCAAGAAGTAGCACAACGTACGACGGCGGTCCGGCAGCAGGTGCTTATGGCACCTGGGCCGGGCCTCCGCCGTTTAAGCTGCCGTTTCCCCCGCGTCCCCAGCAGCACTGCACAAGGCCGGGCGGCGCGCCGTTTACCGTTCCTCTCCCCTGCCGAAACCGATAGGGTGACAGGGCCGGCAGCGCTGCCGGCACCGACAAGGAGAACACCATGGCAGAAGTCCCGGGCCCGCTCGACCACACCTTCACCGCGCCCATCGGGGTGCAGGTGAAGGGAGATATCTGGTCCTGCGTGGAGATGCCGGGGTCGGCCAAGTTCTTTGGCACCGGGAAGACCGTCAAAGTCGCGGCCACCGTCGATGATGAGCCCATCCGCGGAGGCCTCATGCCCACCGGACAGGGCGGCCACATGCTCTCCATCAGCGCCAAGCTCCGGAAGAAGCTCGGCAAGGACATCGGCGACACCGTGACAGTGCACCTTACGGAACGCCTGACTTAATCCCCGGGGCCGCCTGCCAGTGGACCCCGGCTTGGCCCTCCTCGGGACTGCTCAGATCAGAGCCACTGGCCCCGGCGCAGCACCCTGACACGCTCGAGGTCCGGTCCCACCACCACAAGGTCTGCAGCGCCTCCGGCTGCAAGCCTGCCCACATCCCCCCGGCCGAGCACGCCGGCGGGCACAGCTGCAGCGGAGGTGACGGCGTCGGCCAGGGAAACCCCGGCGCCCACAGCGTTGCGGACGAGGTCCAGCATGGCAGCGGTTCCGCCGGCAATGGAGCCGGTCGAAGCCAGCCGGGCGACACCGCCGCTTACCGTCACCTCGGCCGGGCCGAGCCGGTACTGACCGTCGCTCAGACCGGCGGCAGCCATGGAGTCGGTAACCAGGGCAATGTTCCCGGCTCCCAGGAGCTCGAACATCGACGCGACCAGGTACGGGTCCAGATGGGTGTTGTCGGCGATGAGCTCCACAGCCGCAGCACCCGCTTTCGCGGCCCGCAGGCAGCCAGCAACGGCACCGGGCGCCCGGTGGTGCATCGGGTCCATCCCGTTGAAAAGATGTGTGACAGTGGGCCGCGCAGCCTCCATACCAAGGGCAGACGACGCGAGGAGCCGCCGGGACAGCGCCAGGGAATCGCCGGCCCGGCCTGCCGGCGAGGCGGTATGCCCGAGGGAAGGGATAACGCCGTTCCCCGCCAGCAGTTCCACCAGGGCGTCAGCTCCGGGCAGTTCCGGGGCATAGGTCATGGTCCGCAGCTGTCCCCGGCCGGCGGCAATGAGTTCGCGGGCCAGGCCGAGGTCAGGGTCCCGCAGCCAGCGCGGATCCTGTGCACCGCATCGCGCTGCGGCCAGGAACGGTCCTTCCAGGTGGATTCCGGCAACCAGGCCTTCTTCTGCCAGGCCTGCCAGCAGCGCCAACTGCTGCAGCAGCGCCTCCGGAGCGTCGGTCACCAGGCTGGCAACCACCGTAGTTGTTCCGTCAGCATGCAGCTTCGCGGCAGCGTCCCGGACCGCGGGGGCATCAGCCCGGGAAAAGTCGACGCCGTAGGCTCCGTGGCAGTGCAGGTCCACCAGTCCGGGGATCATCACCTCGCCGTCGGGGAGCTCGACGACAGCGTCTCCCGAGCGCGGCTCCAGGGCGCTGGAGGGACCGGCGTAGGTGACCACGCCGCCGTCGACCACCACAGCGGTGTCCGGAACCGTGCGCGCGCCGACCACCGCCGCTCCGCGGAGCACGAACCGTGTCTCGTGGCCTGCCGGTTGATCGGCAGGGACCGGAACGGGATTTCCAGGGGCCATGAGGAGTCCTTCCCTACAGGAGTGCGGCCGCGGCGGCGTCGGCCAGGACAGTGACCCGGCCGTGCAGCTGCAGGACGGATGCCGGGCAGTCCCGGCTGACGGGACCCTTCAGGGCTGCACGCAGCGCCTCAGCCTTGTCCTCGCCCTGCGCGATGAGGAGCAGCTGGCCGGCACCGAGGATCGTGCCCAGTCCCTGGGTCAGGCAGTGCGTCGGCACGGCTTCCAGCGAATCGAAGAACCGGCGGTTGGCCTCCCGGGTGTCCTCGGTCAAGGCCTCCACCCGGGTCCTGGAATCCAGGGCGCCGCCGGGTTCATTAAAGGCCAGGTGCCCGTTGCGCCCGATGCCCAGGATCTGCAGGTCGATGCCTCCGGCAGCGGCAATCTGTTCCTCATAAGCGGCGCAGGCTGCCTGCAGGTCTCCGCTGTGCGGGTCCGGCAGATGGACCGCTCGGGGATCCAGGCCCAGGGGTTCGATGATTTCGCGGCGGAGGACTTCCGCATAGCTCTCCGGATGTCCCGGCGGCAGCCCCACGTATTCGTCCAGGGCGAACCAGGCGGCGTGGCCGAAGTCGGCACCGCTGAGGGCCAGCGCCTGGTAGAGGGGGGACGGCGAGGACCCCGTGGCCACACCGATTACCGGTGACTGCCGGGAGGCCAGGACGTCCAGCACCAACTGGGAGGCAGCCGGTCCGATTCCCGCCGGCTCCAGCACGCGCAGCAGTGGAGCTGCAGGATGTTTCACGGCAGCGGCGCTCATGGAGCAACCGGCAGCTTGGCCAGCTGCTCCCGGATACCGTCAAAGTGGCGCCGAAGCCGTTCGGACGCCAGCTCCTTGTCCCCCGCCTTGACCGCTTCGAGGATCCCGCGGTGCACTGCCGCATTCTCCACCAGATTGACCAGCGGATCCCCGCCCAGCTCAAGGTGAATCTTGCTGTAGACCTTCCAGAAAACGGACATCAGATTCGAGAGCAGCTCATTTCCCAGCGGTTCGAAGAGCTGGTAGTGGAACCTCTCATCCACCTCGGTGAACGAGTTCCCGGCGGCCGCCGCTGCTTCCATTTCCTGGACGGTTGCTTCGATTTCAGCAAGGTGCTCCGGCGTCCAGAGGTCCATGGCCTCACCGATCAGGCCCGCTTCGAGTGCCTGCCGGACGTCCACCAGCTGCAGGGCTTCCTTACCTTCGTGGCGCAGGGAGAGACGGCCGCGGAAAGTCAGCCCGTCCGCCAGGGCATCGAAGTTCGCCGGCGCCACGAACATACCGAAGCCGTGGCGGATCTCCACCACGCCCAGTGCCTGGAGTACCTTAAGTGCTTCACGCAGGGTGTTGCGGCCGATCCCCAGCGCGGCGACCAGTTCAGCTTCGGTGGGCAGCGCGTCGCCGGCTTCCAGATCGCGCTCGAGGATCAGTTCCATGATTTCGGCCTGCAGCGCCCGTGAGCGGTTCTGGGCGCTGAACCGCGCCGGCGGCAGTGAAGCGTGGGGCAGGCTCATGGGTCCTCCTGGGACGGCGGAATGGGCAGTACGGCTGGAGCGGACAGCTGGGTGTCCACCACAGGTTATAGGATGTCCTATCTTTAGAACAGGCCTTTCAAAAGTGTGTCTTGAGTCTCTTGACGGCCAGCTGTGAGGAACCTTACAGTTCTCGGAACAAGCATCGGACATCCTACGTCCGATAAGTGACATGGATGGCGAGGCAACAGATGAACAATTCTCTTGACACCAGCGGCCTGCTGAACGACTCGAGCCGCCGTAATTTCCTGAAGCTTGCCGGCGTGATGGGTGCCGCCGCAGCTTTTGCGGGCACCCTTTCTGCCTGCAGCCCCGGCGGTAGCCCCGCCCCGGCCGGCAGCGCTGCCGCAGCTGAGGGCACCGGCTCCATCGAAGCCGGCATTTCCTACCAGCTCTCCACCGGCTTTGACCCGATGATCTCCACGGGAGCAACGCCGCAGGCTGCCAACCTGCACATCTTCGAAGGCCTGACCGAGCTGCACCCCGCCACCCGCGAACCGTACCTCGCCCTGGCTGCAGCAGAGCCCACCAACGTCGATGACACCACCTGGGAAGTGAAGCTCCGCGACGGCGCCACGTTCCACAACGGGGATCCGGTCACCACTGAAGACGTGGTGTTCTCCTTCGAGCGCGTGCTGGATCCGGCCAACCAGTCCCTGTTCGCCGGATTCATCCCCTTCATCGACTCCGTCAGCGCCAAGGACGATTCCACCGTCGAGTTCAAGCTCAAGTACCCCTTCCCCGGTTTCAGCCCCCGGATCTCCGTCATCAAGATCGTGCCGAAGGCCGTGGTCACCGCGGACCCCGCAGGCTTCGACCTCAAGCCGGTCGGTTCCGGCCCGTACAGCCTGGTCTCCGCCGTCAAGGAAGACCGGATCGTCTTCAAGAAGTTCGACGGCTACAACGGCAAGTACCCGGCACGCGTCGCGGACATGACCTGGCTGCTGCTCGCAGATCCGGCCGCCCGCGTGGCCTCCGTGCCTTCCCGCACGCAGGCCATCGAGGATGTTCCCTACCTGGACGTGGACCAGCTCGCCACCAAGGTGGACGTTGAATCCGTCCAGTCCTTCGGCCTGCTGTTCCTGATGTTCAACTGCGCCAAGTTCACCGACAAGCGCGTCCGCCAGGCCCTGCACTACGCCATCGATACCGACGCCGTGATCACCAAGGCGCTGCTCGGCAACGCGGCCGCCGCGACGTCCTACTTCCAGAAGGGCCACCCCTCCTACACCGAAGCCGCCGGCGTCTACGGCTACGACGCTGAGAAGGCGAAGTCCCTCCTCAAGGAGGCCGGCATGGAGAACATCACCATCACCCTGACCTCCACCGACACCGGCTGGGTCACCCGCGTGGTCCCGCTGATCAAGGAATACTGGGACGCAATCGGCGTCACCACCACCCTGGAAATCCTCCAGTCCGCCGCGGTCTACGCGCCGGAAAAGGTGGGCGGAAAGAACTTCGATGTGCTTTGCGCCCCGGGTGACCCCTCGGTCTTCGGCAACGACGGCGACATCCTGCTCAGCTGGTTCTACCGCGGCGCCACCTGGATGGAGAACCGCGCCGGCTGGAACACCACGCCTGAGTACGCCGACGTGCAGGCAAAGCTGGATGAAGCCGTGAAGCTCTCGCCCGAGGAAGCCAAGCCGGTCCACGCCTCCGTGGTGGACATTGTCTCCGAAGAAGTTCCGCTGTACCCGCTGTTCCACCGCAAGCTTCCCACCGCCTGGGACAGCAACGCACTGGACGGCTTCGCGCCGCTGCCCACCACCGGCGTCTCCTTCGTCGGCGTCGGGCGCAAATAAGCAGCACGCACTCGGCGGGACGCCTCCCCGGGCGTCCCGCCGGTTTTTCCCGCACATTGGAGTTCTTGAGTGACAATGTTTATCCGCCTGCTTGGGCGCCGGCTTGCTGCCCTGCCGATCATGCTGCTGGGCGTCACGGTGATGGTCTTCATCGTGCTCTCGGTCGTCCCCGCTGACCGGGCCACCGCTGTCCTGGGCGAGAACGCCACCGAAGAGGCCAAGGACGCCTGGCGTGAGGAACGCGGGCTCAACGAATCCCTGGTGGTCCAGTTCTTCCGCTACCTGGGCGGCGTGATCCGCCTCGACTTCGGCGTCACCAACCCGCCCGAGGAATCCGTGGCCACCAAGATCGCCTCGGCGTTCCCGGTCACCCTGCAACTGACCTTCCTGGGCATCCTGCTCGCCGTGGTGCTGGCCCTGACCCTCGGCATCACCGCGGCCCTGTACCGCGACCGCTGGCCGGACCAGGCCATCCGCGTCTTCTCCATCGCCGCGATCGCCACCCCGTCCTTCTGGCTCGCGATCCTGCTGATCCAGTGGTTCGCCCTGCCCGAAGGCTCCATCTTCCCCACCGGCGGCCTGGCCTGGGCAGACCAGTACGGCTTCGTCGGCTGGCTGTATTCCATGGCCCTGCCGGCCCTGGCCCTGGGCATTCCGGTCTCCGCCTCCCTGATCCGCGTGGTGCGCACCTCCATGGTGGAGGAACTGGACCGCGACTACGTCCGCACCGCCATCGGCAACGGCGTCCCCTACCGCACCGTGGTAGCCCGCAACGTGCTCCGCAATGCCCTGGTCACCCCGGTTACCGTGCTGGGACTGCGCGTCGGCTATCTGCTCGGCGGCGCCGTCGTCATCGAAAAAATCTTCAGCCTCAACGGCATGGGCGACCTGATAGTGGTGGGCCTGACGACGTCGGACACCAACCTGGTGCAGGGCGCGGTGCTCACCATCGCCGTCGCTTTCGTCCTGGTCAACATTGTGGTTGACCTGCTCTACCTGGCCATCAACCCCCGAATCCGGACGGTGTAACCATGCGCAATTCACTGGCCGAGCGGCTCAGCAGCACCGGAGCCCGCTTCACCGCCCTGAACCTCAGTTCCAAGCTGGCCCTGGCGTTCCTGGCCTTCATTGTCCTGGTCGCCATCGTGGGGCCGTTCTTCGCCCCGTTCGGCGAGAACGAATCCAGCGCGCCCGTGCTGGCGCCCGGCGGCGAACACCTCTTCGGCACCGACGGCTCCAGCTATGACGTCTTCTCCCGCATGCTCTACGGCGCCCGCGTCTCCATCGCGATCGGCCTCGGCGCCGTCGCGCTGGCGCTGATCCTCGGATCCGTCCTCGGCGCCATCGCCGCCACCTCCCGCAAGGCCGTCAGCGAGACGGTGATGCGCATCCTGGACATCCTGATGGCCTTCCCCGGCATCGCGCTGGCAGCCGCACTGCTGTTCGCGCTGCGGGACCACTCGCTGAACCTGTTCGGCTCCACCGTTCCGGTGCTGATCCTGGCGATCGCCATTGTCTACACGCCGCAGCTGGCCCGCGTGGTCCGCGCCAACGTGCTGGCCCAGTACGGCGAGGACTACGTCCGCGCCGAACGCGTGATCGGCGCCGGCCGCACGTACATCCTGCTCAAGCACATTGCCCGCAACTGCGCCGCCCCGGTACTGGTCTTCGCCACCGTGATGGTCGCCGACGCGATCATCCTGGAGGCGTCCCTCTCCTTCCTGGGCGCCGGCGTGCAACAGCCCGCAGCCTCCTGGGGCAACGTCATGGCGGACGGCCGCAACGTGGTCTTCAGCGGCGCCTGGTGGCCCACCACCTTCGGCGGCATCACCATCCTGCTCACCGTCCTGGCACTGAACATCCTGGCGGAAGGGCTCACGGACGCCATGGTGAACCCGCGGAGCCGTAAGCCGCGCACGCCGGCTCCCGCCGCCGCCGGCGCCGTCGCCACCGCTGCCCAGCCTTCCACCCTGGATGCTGCCGGCACCTCGCTGACGGAGCACGACGGCGCCGCTCCGGATGCCGGCGCCGGCGCACCTTCCGTGGGCGCGAACGTCCACAAACCAGGTTCCCTGGCAGCCCTTGCCGTGGAGCTGGAACGGCTCGCCGCCGTCGAAGCCAGCCGCACCGACCGGCTGCCGGCAGTGGCAGCGGACGCCCCCGTCATCCTGGAAGTGAAGGACCTCTCCATCCGCTTCCCGGAGCGTTACGGCGACACCGCCATTGTGGACCGGGTCAGCTTCACCGTCCGCGAAGGCGAGACCATGGGCCTGGTCGGCGAATCCGGCTGCGGCAAGTCCATCACGTCGCTTGCCATCATGGGCCTGCTCCCCCGCACCGCCGAACTCACCGGTTCCATCCGGTTCAACGGCAAGGAGCTGCTTACCAACGTTCCGAAGGAACGCGACCGGCTCTACAAGGGCCTGCGCGGCGAGCAGATCGCCATGGTCTACCAGGACGCCCTCAGCTCCCTGAACCCGTCCATGCTCATCAAGGACCAGATGGCCCAGCTCACCCGCCGCGGCGGACGCAAGAGCCCGCGCGAACTGCTGGAACTGGTGAAGCTTGACCCGGACCGCACGCTCAAGAGCTACCCGCATGAGCTCTCCGGCGGCCAGCGCCAGCGCGTGCTCATTGCCATGGCGCTCTCCCGTTCGCCGAAGATCGTGGTGGCGGATGAACCGACAACAGCGCTGGACGTGACCGTGCAGAAACAGGTGGTGGACCTGCTGAACGAACTGCGTGAGCAGCTTGGCTTCGCCATGGTGTTCGTCAGCCACGACCTGGCGCTGGTGGCGTCCCTGGCGCACCGCGTCACGGTGATGTACGCCGGGCAGGTGGTTGAATCCGGCGACGTCTCGGACCTGCTGCAGGACCCCCGGCACGAATACACCCGCGGCCTGCTCGGCGCGGTGCTGTCCATCGAGGCCGGTGCCGAACGCCTGCACCAGATCCAGGGCACCGTTCCCTCGCCCCGGGACTTCGCTTCGGGTGACCGCTTCGCCGAACGGTCGCTGCGGCCCGACGCCGATCCGAACCAGGTCCTTGAATTCGTCCAGGTGGGCGACGGCACGCACTACTGGGCCAGCCATGAAACGGCCTCCGCGGAACTCGTGGAATCCGGCACCAGCGGAAGGCAGGAAGCATGAGCGCCGAGAACAGCACCGCACCCGTCCTGGAGCTGAAGGGCATCAAGGTCCACCACCGTGCCCGCACCGGCTCCCTGTTCCGGCCCAACATCGTCAAGGCCGTGGATGGCGTGGACTTCACCGTGCGCCGCGGCGAGACCGTGGGCATCGTCGGTGAATCCGGCTGCGGCAAGTCCACCCTGGCGTCCGTGCTGGTCGGTTTGCAGGAGCCCACTGCGGGCGAGGTCCTCTTCCACGGCAATAAGGTCAGCACCCGGGCCTCCTCGTCCAAGAAAACCTTCGGCCGCGCCGTCGGCGTCGTCTTCCAGGACCCGGCCACCGCCCTGAACCCGCGCATGACCATCCAGGACATCCTCACCGACCCGCTGCAGGTCCACGGCATCGGCAACCAGACCTCCCGCCTGGCCCGGGTCAAGGAGCTCCTGGGCCTGGTGGGCCTGCCGCAGTCCGCCGCGGAAGTCACCCCGCACCAGGTTTCCGGCGGCCAGCGCCAGCGCGTGGCCATTGCCCGTGCCCTGGCCCTGGACCCGTCCGTGATCGTGGCCGATGAGCCGACGTCGGCCCTGGACGTTTCGGTCCGCGCACAGGTCCTGAACCTGCTCTCTGACCTGAAGCGGGAACTGAACCTGGGCATGGTCTTCATTTCCCACGACATCCAGACCGTCCGCTACGTCTCCGACCGTATCTGCGTTATGTACTACGGGCGCATCGTCGAGGAAGGACCGGCGTCGGAGGTCTTTGACCGGCCCACCGCCGACTACACCAAGAGCCTGCTCGGAGCAGCACCCAGCCTTTTGCACGTCTAGAACAAGAACCAAGCACTGGAGAACTACTTGTCACACGCACCCAAGCCCAGCTTCCACGGCGTTATCCCGCCGGTCGTCACGCCCCGCACGGCAGACGGCGCCGTTGACACGGCGTCATTGGAGAAGCTGACCAAATACCTGCTCGACGGCGGGGTCACGGGCCTGTTCATCCTCGGTTCCTCCGGTGAGGTTCCCTACCTCACCACGGAGGAGCGCGACGTCGTCATCCGCACCGTTGCCGGCGTCAACGCCGGTGAAGTCCCGGTGATCGCAGGTGCCTGCGAGCAGACCACGCCCCGCGTCATCGAAGAAGGACGTCGCCTGATCGGGCTGGGCGCAGATGCCATCGTGGCGACGTCGCAGTTCTACGCCATCTCCGACATGGCCGAAACCGATACCCACTTCCGGGCCCTGCACGCCGCCTTTGACGTACCGCTGTTCGCCTACGACGTCCCGGTCCGCACGCACTACAAACTGCCGCTGCCGCTGCTGGTGCAGCTGGCGCAGGACGGCGTGCTCGCCGGGGTGAAGGACTCCTCCGGTGACGACGTGTCCTTCCGCCAGCTGCTGCTCGCCACCCGCGGGCTACCGGACTTCGCCGTCTTCACGGGACACGAAGTAGTGGTCGACGGCGCGCTGCTCGGGGGCGCGCACGGCGTGGTCCCGGGTCTGGGCAACGTGGATCCGGCCGGCTACGCCGCCCTGTACTCGGCCGCCAAAGCCGGCAACTATGCCGAAGCCGCACGTGTCCAGGACCGGCTGGCTGGCCTCTTCGACATCGTCTACACGCCCACCCCCGGCCGGGTCTCCCCCGGCGCAGCCGGCCTCGGTGCCTTCAAGACCGCCCTCATGCTGCTCGGCGTCATCGATACCAACGTGATGTCCGCTCCCATGGCGGCCCTGAACGAGGCCGAGACCGCAGCAATCCGCAGCATCCTCGAACGCAGCGGACTGCTCTGATTCCCATGCGTCATGTTCTCGGGATCGACCTGGGCGGCACCAAGACCGCGGGCGGAATTGTCGACGGCGCCGGGAACGTTGTGTTCTCCTCCGCGGTACCGACGCCGTCGCAGGCCGGTGCGGGCAAGGTCCTGCAGGCTGCCGCCGGGCTGGTGGCTTCGCTGCAGGCCGAGGCGGAGAGCCGCGGCCTGCACGTGGATGCCCTGGGCGTCGGCTCCGCCGGCGTGATCGACTCAGCCCGCGGCGTCGTGCTCTCCGCCACGGATTCAATCCGGGGCTGGGCCGGGACAGCCCTGGCTGCCGAGCTCACCGTACGCACCGGCCTGCCCGCCACGGTTCTGAATGACGTCCACGCCCACGCCCTGGGCGAGAGTTGGCTCGGCGCCGGTGCCGGTGTTCCGAGTGTCCTGTTTATGGGCATGGGCACCGGCGTTGGCGGCAGTTACGTGCTGGACGGCCAGCCGCTGGAAGGCGCGTCCTTCGCGGCCGGGCACACGGGGCACCTCGCCTCGCCGTTCGCCGTCGAGTCTGGGCAGCCGCTGCCCTGCAGCTGCGGCGGCGCCGGGCACGTGGAGGCTGTCGCGTCCGGCCCGGGCATCTTCGCGCTGTACACCCGCCTCGGCGGCAGCACCGCCGTGGACACCCGCGGCGTCTATGCCCTGGCGGCCGACGGCGACCCGGCGGCTGCCGAGGCACTGCGCCGCGGTGCCGCGGCGGCCGGTTCTGCGATCGGCGGGCTGGCCAACGTCCTGGATCCGCACATCGTGGTGGTTGGCGGCGGCTTGGCCTTTGCCGGTCCGCTCTGGTGGGACGCCATGGAAAACCAGGCCCGCGCGGAGCTGCTGCCTCCACTGTCCGGCCTAAAGATCGTTCCCGCGCAGCTTGGCGAGACCGCAGCCATCCGCGGCGCCGCCCGCCGGGCCCTGGCGCTGATCCCCGCTACGGAAGGCTCCCATGCTTAATCTCGAAACCCTCCGCAACTCCCTGATCGTTTCCTGCCAGGCCTACCCCGGCGAACCGATGCGGGATCCGCGCACTACTGCCCAGGTGGCCCAGTCCGCTGTGATCGGCGGCGCCGCAGCTGTGCGGGTGCAGGGCCTCAGCGATATCGCCCGGGTGCGTTCCGCCGTCGAAGTTCCGGTGATCGGGCTGTGGAAGGACGGGCACGACGGCGTCTTCATCACTCCCACCCTGCACCACGCCCTGGCCTGCGCGGGAGCGGGCGCACACATCGTGGCGCTGGACGGCACCCGGCGGGAACGTCCGGACGGACTGTCCCTGGCGGAAACCATCACCGGGGTGCACAAGGGCTCCCCCGCGCTGGTGATGGCCGACTGCGGATCAGCAGCCGACGCCGTTGCAGCCGCGGAGGCAAGTGCGGACATTCTCGGCACCACGCTCGCCGGATACACCGGGGAACGGCCAAAAACGGACGGGCCGGATCTGGAGCTGCTCGCCGAAATCGCATCCTTGGACCTCGGACTGCCGCTGATCGCCGAAGGCCGCATCCATACCCCTGCACAGGGGCGGGCTGCGCTGGATGCCGGAGCGTTCGCCGTCGTTGTGGGTACTGCTATTACGCACCCGGCCACCATCACCGGCTGGTTCGCGGACGCGCTGGCACCGTGAAGTCTTCCGTGAAACCGTTTCGGGACCGCGTGGACCCCGAGCTGCTGCCCGGGCTGGCCTATTCGGAGACCTATCCTCCACCGGTAACGCGGGCGGAACTGGCGGATTTCCGGAACCAGGCACCACCTCCTGTCGCCGTGGATCCTGCGGACGTGCAGATCCGGGACACAGTCCACGGCGGGCTGGCCCTTCGGGTCTTCACACCCGCCGGTCCGGGTCCGCATCCGGCGGTGTACTGGCTGCATGGCGGCGGAATGATTGCCGGCAGCGTTGAGCTGGATACGGCGTACTGCGCTTCCCTGTGTTCCAGCATCGATGCCGTGGTGGTGGCGGTGGACTACCGGCTGGCTCCCGAGCACCCGTTTCCCGTGCCCTTGGAAGATGCCCTCGCCGGCCTGGAATGGCTGTTTGCTTCCGCAGCCGAACTCGGCATGGACCCGCAGCGCGTGGCGGTTGCCGGTTCAAGCGCCGGCGGTGGACTGGCTGCCGGGCTGGCGCTGCTGAACCGTGACCGGTCCGGACCTCCGCTGGCTTTCCTGTACCTGATGTACCCCATGCTGGATCCGACCCATACCTCGGGGTCAGCCCGGGAGTTCGCGGGGATTCCCACCTGGAACCGGACGCACAGCGAGTTCGCCTGGGACTGCTATCTGGCAGGATCCCCTGCGGCCCACGCGTCCCCGTACGCAGTGCCCATGTTGGCAGCGGATCTTTCCGGCCTGCCGCCAGTCCTCATTCAGACCGGTGAACTGGACCTGTTCCGGGATGAGGACATTTCCTTCGCCATGCGGCTGCTGCAGGATGGCGTGTCCACTGAGCTGCTGGTCTATCCCGGCGCCTACCACGGCTTCGAGCTGAGCTGCCCGGACTCAGCGGCCAGCCGGCGCACCCTGCGGGACCGGAACCAGGCCCTGTTCCGGGCACTGCACGGCCCGTCGGCAGTTTTTTCCCTGACCAACGCTATGAAAGGCACCTGCTCATGAGGCTTGAAGGCTGGCACATCGTCATCATCGTCGTTCTGGCGATTCTTCTCTTCGGCGCCCCCAAGCTTCCCGGCCTGGCGCGCAGCGTCGGCCAGTCGCTGCGGATTTTCAAGTCCGAGGTGCGCCAGCTCAAGGACGAGGATGCGCCGGCCAAGCCGGCAACGGATCCGGTGACCGGTGCGGTTATTCCTCCGGTTCCGCCGGCTCCCGCTGCTGCGGCCACAACTCATCGAGAGGGCACTTACGGCTCTAATGAGGCCGCAAAAGAGCCGTAACTGCCCTCTCGACGGGAAGGAGCCCAAAAGGCAGTCGCTGCGGGGACTCGGGTGGCAGGGCACCTCGGAATTAGCTGCCGGCCTTCGCTGGACGGAGGCTTCGGGGATTCTCCCGCTGCAACCGTCCGGCTTCAGAGGGGTCTCGCGCCATCCTTCGGGGAGTTGGCGTCGTTTAGAGGGGTCTCGCGCCATCCTTCGGGGAGTTGGCGTCGTTTAGAGGGGTCTCGTGCCATCCTTCGGGGAGATACCGTCCCTTGACAGCGTTATCTCCCCGAGGGTCGCGGGCGTTCGGCTCATAAGAGCGTTAACTCCCCGAAGGATGAGCCGGCTGCTCGCCGTTCGGCCGGATCCCATTCCGAGCCTGCGGCAACCGGAAGATAGAGCCAGCCGGAAGTCAGCGACGGCCCAGCACAGCGACCAGGAAGTCGGATTCAACGTCGAACGGGCGCAGGTCCCACGTGGAGAACTTCTGCTGCACCGTCAGGCCTACGGAGGAAGCATCTTCGAAGAACGTGCCGAAGTCGTAGCCGCGTCCGGCACCGAAGCCGACGACGATCCGCCCGTTTGGCGCCAGATGCTGCTTCATGTGTTCCAGGGCGTCCGGCGCGGTGCCCGGAGCCAGGAACGCCATGACGTTTCCGGCGCTGACGATGAGGTCGAACGGCTCGGAGATTCCCTGCGCGGGCAGGTCCAGCTCGGTGAGGTCCATGGTGAACCAGGGCAGGTCCGGGAAGTCCTTCTTCGCGGCGGCAATCAGTTCCGGGTCAACGTCTACACCGACGACGTCGTGTCCCCGCCGCGCGAGTTCTCCGCCCACACGGCCCGGGCCGCATCCGGCGTCGAGGATCCTGGCTCCGCGCGGCAGCATCGCGTCCACCAACCGGGCTTCACCGGCCAGATCGGCGCCGTCCTCGCGCATCTTTTCGAAGCGTTCGATGTACCAGGCTGAATGCTCCGGGTTCTGGCGTTTTTTGGCTTCCCACAGGGTTTCTTTGCGCACCCCTCCAGCCTACGGGTCCCGGCACTGGGGTGCCGGCGCGGTGCCTGAAGGACCCACCCAGCGCGCAGCTGCCTGACCGTACCGTGCCGCCGCAGCCATGGTGGGCGGCTGCCTGGCGAGTGCTTAGACGCCGTTAATGCGGATCTGGTTGCCGGCTGGGTCGCGGAAGGCACAGTCGCGGATGCCGTAGGGCTGATCGGTGGGTTCCTGGATCACCTCGGCGCCGGCGGACATCACGCTGTCGAAGGCCGCATCGACGTCGGAGGAGGACAGGACCAGGGTGGCAAAAGTCCCCTTGGCCATCATCTCGGCGATCATGCGGGACTCTTCGTCCGTTATTGCCGGGTCCGCCGTCGGCGGATAGAGCACCACGGAGACTTCCGGCTGGTCCGGCGGGCCCACGGTGATCCACCGCATTCCCTCGTAGCCGACGTCGTTCCGCACCTCGAAGCCTAAGGCGTCACGGTAGAAGGCGAGCGACTCGTCCGGATCGGTCTGAGGCAGGAAACTGTTCTGGATGTTCAGGTTCATACGGGCAACGCTAGCTACCGTTCCGCGGCGTGCGCTTCTCGATTCCTGACCGGCTTGGACACGTTTTTTGCCACGCAGGACGGAATGCCTTTGGTTGCGTCCGCCTGCTCGCGACGATAGGTGCTCGGCGGGACGCCAACCAGTTCGGTGAAGCGGGTGCTGAAGGTACCAAGCGAGGAACAGCCGACGGCGAAACACACCTCGGTGACGGACAGGTCCCCGCGGCGCAGCAGCGCCATGGCCCGTTCGATCCGACGGGTCATCAGATAGGAATAGGGTGCTTCGCCAAAAGCCCGCTTGAACTCGCGGCTCAGGTGGCCGGAGGACATGTGGGCATCGCGTGCGAGCGCGTCGACGTTGAGCGGCTGCGCGTATTCCCGGTCGATCCGGTCCCGTACCCGGCGGAGGACGGCCAGGTCTCGCAGTCGCTGTTCGGTAGCTCCGCGGCTGGACATGCCGTCACCGTAGCGGCGGGTTGTGTCCGGCACCAGACGTATCCCAAAGTCGAGCGTCCTGGTCCGGCAGTGCGGTCGGTCGTTGTTTCATGTGCTGCGGGACATCACCGCTGTTTTGCACCGGCTCAGTCATATTTCCCTCCTCTGTGGGACACCCCTGCCGATTTTGGCGCCAGCCCTAGAGGGCTGCCCTCCGCAACCGGCCAAGCCTTGTCCGTTTCCCTGCGAAATGGGACACCCCTGCGGTTTGGGCACCGGCCCAGCAGCATTTCCCTCCGTTGCGGGACATCCCTGCCATGTTGGGACCTGAGAAGGCCTGTATTCCCTCCGTTGTGAGACATCCCTGCCGGTTTGGGACTTCCCTGCGCGGCGCCGTGTCAGGAATGTCCCCAAACGGCAGGGAAAAACACAAAGAGCAGGAAAACCACCCGGGCCATTTGCAGCACCCGCCGCAACGCTGGCCACTTGGCAGGGACGGCCTCCTGGCAGGGCCATCTGGCGACCCCGGCCGTTCGGCAGCACCCCCCACCACGCACCGTCATCTGGCAGGGCCGGCGGTTCGACAGCCTCAGCCACACAGGCGCAGGGCCCGCAGGGCCATATAGCAGAGCCGGCCATTGGACAGCACCCGCCAGGCAGAAGCAGCACCGGCGCCGCTTACCCGTCAGGGCACCCGCTTACCCGGCAGGCGGAAGGGCGGGCTTCCTCCTCCACCGGAACAGGAGATGCAGCAGCCCGACGAAGAGGGCATTCCCGGCAAGGGTCCCGACGGCGACAAGCACCGCTCCGATTGCCCACAGCCCGGAGTCATCCGTCAGTGCAGCGCTCAGGATCCATGACGCCGTGAACGCCGCAGGCATGATCAGGATGACGGCGGACGGCTTCAGCACCTCCGTGCCGAGCCAGGCGAGGAACGCCCAGGAAATAAGGCAGGACCGGACCTGCCACCACTCATACGGCCCGGACGACGAACCGGTTACCGGATCAATGTCCCGCTGGGTGTCCCACCCGAACCAGCCCCACCAGAGTCCGGCGCTGAGCACGGCGAGGGCAATCATCGCCAGGGCCGTTCGCCGGCGGCTCCTGCCGACCGAGTCCATCCGGTCCTGCCACTTCGAGCCGGGAGCAGCTTCGGTCTGCGCCTTTGCCTGAGACTGCTCAATGTCCATCTTCTGCCTGCTCTCTCGCCCGCCCCATCGTGGGGTGTTCCTTTCCAAACTACCTAGCCGCAGGTATGTTCAGCGCCATGGGCGATCCTTTTCTGTCATTCTCCGAAGCATGGTCGCAACGTGCTGAACGTCTGGGCGGGCACGCGGGGCCCTCCTGGGCGCCGGTATGCGCAGCCGTGGCCTTGGCAGCCTTCCTCGCCTCCACGATCCTCGTCATGAGCGGCGCACTGTTCTGGCCCGGCGCTGAAGTCTTCCAGCTCATCGCTTCGGTGTTCCTCGGCCCGCTCGCCTTGACCTTCGCCGTCCTGGTGCTGTGGTTCCGTTCCGGCGGAATATCCGCTCCGGCGGCGTTGGTCACCGCGGTGCTGACAATTCCTGCCCTGGCGCTGGCTGCCCTGGCACTGGCCAGCTGGTCAGCCGGTTTTGCGGTCGCGGATGCCGGCGGAGTGTTCACCTGGTTCGAAGCCTCATCCGTGCCGCTCGGCGGCGCAGCATGGATCGCCGGAACGGCAGCCCTCATCCCTCCTGTAAGTTGCCTGCTGCGGCTTCGATCCGACTACGCCCGCACTGCAAAGATTGTCCTGCTCGCGGCCGTGGCGGCGCTCGCGCTGGGACTCCTTTATGTCACGGTGCTTCCCGCCGGACCGCTCGCCGCCGCTGCAGTACTCTTCCTCGCGCTTCGGTCAGGCCAGGACAAGGAAGGCCAGGACAACGAAGGCCAGGCCAGGGAGAGCCAGGCCAAGGAGAGCCATGGACCGGACGCGCACCGCACGGAGGGTGCAGTCCGGGGCAGTAATTCGCAGGATCTCCTTCACCCCGTGGCGGCACGGCCCGAACCGGTTCCGGTATCCCGCGCCGTGCGGACCTCCGTAGCCGGGATCGCGGCGGCCACCCTCCTCATTGGGCTGCTGAGCGCCTGGTTCGCCCTGTTTGGCAGCGGCACGTCCCTGGCAGGGAATTCAACGGAAGCCATGAACCTGGGTCTGGCCGCCGGTGCCCTCAACGCCATTCCGGTAGTCCTGGCCCTGGGCATGGTCCTCGTTCCGCGTTTCGGCCGGGTCCTTACGGGGTCGGCGGTGCTGGCGAGCGCTGGCCTCGCCACGGAGTCAGCGGCCCAGCTGGCCGGCGCCGGGCATCCGGTCCAGTGGCCGCTGACCGTGGCTGCGGGACTTCTGCTCGGCGTCGCGCTCGTGTTGCCGTTTGCACGGCTCATACCGGGTTCGACGGCGGTTCGCGTCTGCGCGACCGCGGCAGCTGGACTGGCTGCAGCAATTGTGGGCCTGAACGTTGTGGCTGCTGCGGGCTTTATCGCACCCATAGTGGCGGGGGCGCTGCTGGTCTGGTGTTTCGCTCGGCCTTCGCAGAGCCCGGCTGTCCTTCAGGGCGCATAATACCCACGCCGAAAGCGTCTCAGGCACTCTCCCGCATTTGCTCCCGCCGGAAACTCCACCACTGATACAGACCGTAGACGCCGATGGAAAACAGAAATATCACGGCGATTGTCCTCCACCAGGTGAAGGGGTCGAAGACGCCAAACAGCACGGCCAGAAGAATGGTCGAAACGCTCATCAGCGGATGTGGGATCCGGTCTTCCTTCCCGGACGGGCGGCCGCCGTTTCGCATAGTCTGTCCTCCCCGTCGGCAACGTTCGGACCACCCTACGCCACCCGGTGACCACGGAGCTGTTCTAAGGCACACTAGGTCGCGTGAGCTCAATTCCCTGGGTACTGCACGTTGACCTCGACCAGTTCATCGCCGCGGTCGAGGTACTGCGGCGCCCTGAGCTGGCCGGCAAACCGATCATCGTCGGCGGCCGCGGCGATCCCACCGAGCGGGCCGTGGTCTCCACCGCGTCCTATGAAGCCCGCGCCTTCGGAGTCGGTTCCGGCATGCCGCTGCGCATCGCGGCCCGCAAAGTGCCCGACGCCGTCCTGCTCCCGGTGGATGCCGAAGCCTACCTCGCGGCGTCGGACGAGGTGATGGCCACCCTGCGCGCCCAGCCCGGCGCCGTCGTGCAGGTCCTTGGCTGGGACGAAGCGTTCGTTGGCGTCAATACAGAGGACCCGGAAGCCTATGCCCGGCAGCTCCAGGCCGCCGTGCTTGAACGGACGCAGCTGCACTGCAGCGTGGGCGTGGGCGACACCCTTGTCCGGGCCAAGAACGCCACCGACTTCGGGAAACCTGCCGGCGTCTTCCGGCTCACGGCAGAGAACTGGCTCACCGTGATGGGAGCCAAACCCACGAAGGAACTGTGGGGCGTTGGCAACAAGATCTCCGCCAGGCTGGCGAAGCTCGGGATCAAGACCGTCGATGAGCTGGCAGCGGCTGACCCGCAGTCGCTGGTCCCGGAGTTTGGGCCGAAAATGGGCCCCTGGTATGCCTCGCTTGGACGTGGGGACGGCTCCAGTACTGTCGATGACACACCGTGGGTGGCGCGCGGCCACAGCCGCGAGACCACATTCCAGACCAACCTCACCGAGCCGGACCAGGTGAACGACGCCGTTTCACAGCTGGCTGCCGAGGTCCTGAAGGACGTGGAAGCCGAGGGGAGGCCGGTTATTGGCCTAACCCTGAAGGTCCGCTACGCCCCTTTCACCACCAAGACCCACGCCCGCAAAATCCCCGAGACCTTCGACCGGGGAGACGTGCTGGCGCGGGCGCTGGATCTGGCAGGGAATATTGAGCCGGGCCGCCCCATCCGTCTGCTGGGCCTGCGGGCGGAAATGACAATGCCCGACGACGCCCGGCAGGGACACACGCCTACACGCGGCGGGTGGTGAAGCCCGCCGCGCGCCGGAAGCAGTAGGTCAGTCCCCTACTTGGATCAGGATCTTGCCGGTGGTGCCGTTCTCCACCGCATCGTGGGCGGCGGCGGTTTCCTCCAGCGGGAACCAGGTCAGTGGAAGGCCCGTTTCCTCACCCACCGGAAGTGCGCCGTCCTGCAGTGCAGCGGTGATGTCTTCCACCGCGGCCAGATGTGCCGCTTCGCCAACCGTGTAGACGAGCACACCCTGCCAGCGGACGTTCTTGGCGAAGCTGGCCACGATCGGCACGGTGAATTCCTCGCCGTTGTTGTTCGCGTAGTAGGCGACGCTGCCGTGGTTGGCGATCACCTCGACGTCGAGTGCCGCGTTCTGTGCCGGGGAGACCTCCACAATGTGGTCGACGCCGTCGGGCGCGATTTCGCGGATGCGGTCAGCTTCGGAGTCATCGGGATAACGGACAATGTGCCGGGCTCCGGCAGCACGGGCCAGCTCTGCCTTCGCGTCAGAGCTCACCGTTGCAATGACGTCAGCTCCTGCCCAGGCGGCAAGCTGGATCGCGGCGTGCCCCACGGCTCCGGCACCGCCCTGAACCAGCACCGTTCGTCCGGCGAGCGCCCCGGGAGACAGCCGGGACGGCCCAAACTCGTGCACCGTGAGCGCACGGTGGGCCGTCATGGCCGGCACACCGATGCTCGCACCGACGTCGAAGCCCACGCCGTTCGGCAGCGGGACCACACGCCCGGCCGGCAGGACTGCGAATTCCTGCGCGGTTCCCGTGGGACGGCCGTGGGCTGCCAGGAACACCCACACGCGGTCCCCGGGTTGCAGGCCCTCAACCCCCTCGCCCACGGCGTCGACAACGCCGGCGCCGTCCTGGTTGGGTACCACCTCGGGGAAGGGAACACCTCCGGCGCGGGCCTTCCAATCGGTGGGGTTCACCCCCGATACGGTGATGCGGACCCGCACTTCGCCGGGGCCGGGATCAGCAACCTCACGCTCGGCGAGGGAGAGGACAGAGGACGCTCCGGGCTCGGAGTAGACGATTGCTTTCATAGTGGAGACCAAGGCGATCCCACGCTGATCTATTCCCTGCACGCAGGTCTTCGGTCCGGACTTTTCCCCGCCGCAGGTACCGGTGCAAGTGGCTTTGGGAGCCAGCCGCCGGGGCGCAGGCGGATGACGCCCAGTTGAACGAGGCATAATAGCCAACTAAGATGCTTGAACCCAAGGACTGTCCGGATGTCAAGGCCAGCCATATTTTTCGCCCACACTGCTTAGGAATGCGAGGTGCTGCCATGTCTGGTCGGTTTCTACATGCGACCCGGCGCGGCAGCGTCGTCCTGGGACACGTCCTGGTCTATGTCCTGATTTGGGCCGGCCTGTTGATGCTCAGCGCCGCTGCGGTCATCCATTACACGTGGGGCCGGATCTCCTTCAGCCAGATGCTCCTGAACCTCAAGTCGGTGGATCCCGACGGCGGCGGCGGTGCCATTGTGTGGACCGCGATCCTTGCCATCGGCGTCGCTCCGGTGCTCCTGACGCTGGCTATCGCCTTCTTCCAGCAGCGCCGCCGCCGCAAGCGGAAGCACCTCGCCGCGCGGCAGGCCCACCGGCCGAGCTGGACCATGCGGGTCATTGCCACGTTCCTGGTCTCCGCGGTGGTTGTTGGCGGCACCACGGCATTCGTCACCACGGTGGGGATCGCGGACTACATCAAGGCAGCGAACTCCAAGTACGACGTCGGCAACTACTACGTGGAGCCCACCGTCACCGATGCGGACAGCAAGCGGAACCTGGTGCTCATCTATCTGGAGTCCGGGGAACAGACCCTTGCCGATGACCAGCTCTTCGAAAAGGATGCCTTTGTTCCCCTGAAGGAAGTCACGCAGGAAGCGGACGGCTGGCAGACCATCGAGGATTTCCAGCAGTACCAGGGCGGGGGCTGGACCATGGCGGGCCTGGTCTCCACCCAGTGCGGCATCCCGCTCAAGGGCACGGTTTTCGGTGCCGGCGACAGCACGGCCACCGACGCCAAGAGCGTGGGCAGCGGCGATGTGGACACCTATCTGGGCGGGGTCACCTGTCTTGGTGACATCCTGCAGGAGCAGGGCTACACCAGCACTTTCCTGGGCGGCGCGAGGTCCTCGTTCGCCGCAAAGGACACCTTCCTGAGCGGCCATGGCTACTCCCAGGTCAAGGGCCTGGACGATTGGCGGGCTGCCGGCGAACCGGAGAACAGCTTCCGCAGCGACTGGGGCCTCAGCGATGAGCGGCTGATGGCCAACGCGAAGGAAGAGGTCGATCGGCTGCACGCGCAGTCCGAGGAAACCGGCCAGCCGTTCAACCTCTCGGTCCTGACCCTGGACACCCACGAACCGGTGCATATCTACGACTACTGCACCGTGGACACCGAGAATAAGGTCACCTCTGCGTTTGCCTGCTCGATGACCCAGGTCGCAGGCTTCGTCGAGCACATGAAGGCACAGGGCTACCTGGAGGACACCGCCGTCGTCATCATGGGCGACCACCTCAAGCACATGAGCGCCGGTGACGCCTTCCATGAGCAGCTGGACCACCACGAGAACCGCACCATCTTCAACCGGATCTGGGTTCCGGGCGGGACGGCCACCGAGCCCCGTGCCGGCGTCGACCAGCTGAGCATGCTGCCCACCATCCTGGAAGCCGCAGGGCTGACCGTGCAGGACCGCCAGGCCGGCCTCGGCGTCTCAGCCTTCGCTCCCACGGTCCCGGAGGGCTCGGCGCAGGCTGTTGAGCCGGACGTCTACGCCGAGCTGATGGAATCGCTGTCGCCGGATTTCTACACCGATGCCTGGGCCAACGAGGCACTCGCGCGCTAGCCGGCGCCACCGAAATGCCTGAGGGGTGACACCGCTGGTTGTACGGGTGGACGATGGGAAGACCGGCTGAGGCAGTAGGCTTCCCCGCCCCGGCCCAGAGAAAGAAGGGCAGATCCCATGGCAGATATCGGCGGAATGGCAGACAAGGCGAAGGACGCAGCCCAGGACAACCCGGAGAAGGTTGACCAGGCCAAGGACAAGATCAAGGACGTCGCCGACGGCAACAAGGACGACGAGCAGAAGTAACAAGCAGACCGATACCGGGCCGCCCCTTGGCAGGGCGGTCCGGCTTTTTTGCTGAAGACTTGGCGAGCCGCTGGCGGTACTGGCCAACGAAGCTGTTCCTGAACCTGTAGGGTGCGGGGTCAGGAGCCTTTCGGTTCCGTTACAGGAGCGAACATGTCAGACAAGTCCCCGCGCCAATCAGCATCCGCCAAGTCCAGTAAATCCATCAAGGAAAAACGCGCCGCTAAGAGGGCCGCGGCAGAGTCGCCCAGCCCCACCGAAAAGGCCACCGGCACCCAGGCTGCAAGCCGTAAAAAGTGAGTGCCCCTTCGAACGGCCTCACGCTGGGAATTATCTCCAGTACGCGGAAGCCGGCTGAGCGGCGCCTGGCGATCCATCCGCTGCACGTTGAGCGGATCGATCCCGAGCTTCGGCAGCAGCTCATCCTCGAAGAGGGCTACGGCCAGATGTTCGGCGTTTCCGATGATGTCCTCAAACCCCTCGTGCGAGGGATGCTGCCGCGCGAGCAGCGGCGCGCGGAAGCCGACGTCGTCCTCCTCCCCAAGCCGCAGCCCGCGGACCTGGCCGAATTCCGGGACGGCCAGACGCTCTGGGGCTGGCCGCACTGCGTACAGGACCGGGCGATCACCCAGCTGGCGATCGACAAGAAGCTGACCTTGATTGCCTTCGAGGCGATGAACCACTGGAAGAGCGACGGCGGCTTCGGCCTGCATGTGTTCCACAAGAACAACGAGCTGGCCGGCTACTCCTCCGTGCTGCATGCCCTGGCTCTCACCGGCTCCACGGGCGACTACGGCCGGCGGTTGAGCGCCGTCGTCATCGGCTTCGGTGCCACCGCCCGCGGTGCAGTCACCGCCCTGAACGCGCACGGCATCCACGACGTCCAGGTGCTGACCAACCGTGATGTCGCAGCCGTCGGATCACCGATCCACTCGGCGCGGATCATCCAGTTCGACCATGATCCGAAGGCACCGTTCCTCAGCGAAGTCATTACCGAACACGGCCGGGTACCGCTGGCACCGTTCCTCGCCGAAGCGGACATTGTGGTCAACTGCACCCTGCAGGACCCCAACGCACCGCTGACCTACCTGCGCACCGATGACCTGGCCGGTTTCCGGCCCGGCAGCCTGATCGTGGATGTTTCCTGTGATGAAGGCATGGGTTTTGAGTGGGCGAAGACCACCACGTTCGCGGACCCCATGTTCCAGGTGGGCGAACACATCGACTATTACGCCGTCGACCACAGCCCGTCCTACCTCTGGAATTCCGCCAGCTGGGAGATCAGCGAAGCACTGCTGCCCTTCCTGGAAACGGTGCTTGCGGGGCGGGAGGCCTGGCAGGACAACGACACCATCCGGAAAGCCATTGAAATCCAGGACGGCGTCATCCGGAACAAGGATGTTCTCCAGTTCCAGCAGCGCGAGGCCGCCTACCCGCACGCCGCGCTGGGCTAACGCCATTCAGGCGGAGGCAGGGCTGCAATGCCGCTAGGGTGGGACAACTGTTCACATTCTCCGGGGGAATCATGAGAAAAACCGCTGCCGTCCCTGTCCTTGCCCTGTTGCTCCTTACCGGGTGCACGGATACCGAGTCTGAGGCTTCTTCTCAGACCGCATCACCGTCGGCGCCGCCGTCGTCCACCGGACAGCCCGCCGGGCAGTCCGCCGGAGCGGACGGAGCGGCGTCCGAGGCAACCGAAGAGCAAACCTGCTCCGAACTGCTCGGGACCGATGGCACGGGTCCTCTGTACCAGGCAATCTCCCTCGTGCGGATCGAGGACGGGACCTTCGGTTTCACCGGATCGCCTGAGGCCGCCGGAGCTGTCGATGAAACGCTCCGGGGCCTCGCGGCGGATGCACCGCCCGTAGTGGAACCGCCGCTGGCAGAGCTGACCCAGGCGATGGGGGGCGTTCTCACGCTGGCCGAACCATCAACGGGGTCTGCCGTATCCTTCGATCCCTTCGCCTGGACGGACACCATCGGGGACATCCTCGCTGTCTGCGCCCGCTACGAGGTTGGCCTGGCGAAGCCGGCCGCCGAGGGCGCCAGTGCCGCGTACCCGGGTTACCCAATGGTCGTGAATGCCTCGTCCGTGGACTACCGCGTCGCAGCCTGGTTCAGCGGCAGTCTTGTGGACGGCCGGCTCGTGGCACTCGCGCCGGGCCTGTACGGGCCTTACAACCCGGAGGTGCCTGATCTTTCGCTTTACTACGTCTCCACGGCGGTCGCCGGTGACAGTGCCGTGAAACAAACCGTCTTCCCCGGTTCCGGCGGCACGGCGTCGTGGTCCGGCGTCCGGCCCGGCACCGAGGAACCGTAGGCTGGCTGACCGGGTTGCTGACCGGGACATGAACACCTCTGGACACTAACGGTTACCAACGGTAAGTTACCACTAGTAAGTTACCGATTTCCGGGAGCCGGCATGACCAACGTTGCAGCCCAGCCACGGCGCCGCCTCTCCAGGCAGGAGCGCAGGACCCAGCTTCTGGAAGTGGCCCGCGAATTGATCCGGGATGCTGGAACCGACGAGTTCACCCTCGGCCGCCTGGCCGAACGCGCAGGCGTGACCAAGCCGCTGGTGTACGGCCACTTCGGTGACCGGGCCGGCGTGTTCGCCGAGCTCTACCGAGAGTTCGAGGAACGGCAGCGGAAAACACTGGCGGCCGCCCTGGCCGACGCAGAGCCGGACGTGACCGTCGTGGCGGGACTGGTTGCCGGCGCTTATATCGACTGCTGCCTTGCCGAGGGCAGGGAACTGGCCGACGTCGTCGCCGCCCTGGCGGGTTTCTCCACCCTGGCTGGAATCCGGCAGGAGGCCGAGGACGCCTACCTGGCGATGTACCGGGAGGCGCTGGAACCCTTCACGGGTCCGCCCAGCCTCGCCGGGCTCCAGGCCGTCACCGGCGCCGGAGACGCCCTGGCCCGGACCGCACTGAGCGGCAGGATCAGCGCCGCCCAGGCCCGCAGCACACTCACCGCGGTCGTTCTCGCCGTCGCAGGCGGCTCCCCAAAGACCGCCGGCACCCAGGAGGCCTGACATGCCAATCATCCATCCCCCGAAACCGGGCAGCGCTCTATGGGTAACCGCCCATCCGCGTGCCGCATCCCTCAATGGCCGGCTGTTCCGTGAAGGGGTTAGCGCGCTGTCGACCCGTTATCAGGTGGCGACGTCGGACCTCTACGCCCAGGGATTTAATCCCGTTCTGGGTGACAGCGACCTTGGCGGCCTTGCAGGCGTACCGGGCAACCTCGCAGTCCAGGCAGGGGAATCCTATGCCGCCGGCCAGTTGCCGGCTGAGGTGCAGGCGGAGCAGGCCAAGCTCGCCGCAGCCGAGCTGCTCGTCCTGCAGTTTCCGCTCTGGTGGTACGGTCCCCCGGCGATTCTGAAGGGCTGGTTCGACCGCGTGCTCACCGACCAGTTCGCCTACGGGGACCTGGATCCGGAGCTCGGCGTGCCCCGGCGGTACGGCGACGGCGGGCTCGCCGGGCGAAAGGCACTCGTCCTGGTGACCGCCGGGGAAGACGAACGGTCGATTGGCCCGCGGGGCATCAGCGGCGACCTGGAGTCATTGCTCTTCCCCCTCACCCACGGAGTGCTCTGGTACACGGGCGTCGAGGTCCTGGACCTCCATGTGGTGTACGACGCCGATGCCCTGGATTCCACGCAGGTGGACCAGGAGGTGAAGCGGCTTCGGGAGCGGCTGGACGCCCTGGACTCGGAGACGCCCCGCCGCTTCCGGAGCCTGCGCGGCGGCGACTACCGCGGCACCCGTGCCCTGCGCGCCGATCTCCATCCCGGCCGCACTGATCTGGGGATTCACCGGACCGATTGACCGGTTGTCACGGACCTCAGCTGCGTGGCGGGGTCACCAGGGCACGGCACCGCCGTCGTCGAAGAAGCCGCCGCGGGGGCCGTCGTCCGGGAGGGTCGCGAGGTGCAACGCAATCGCGGCCCCTTGCTCGGCTGTGCGCGGGGCGTTGAATCCAGTGAAGTCGGTGGCCACGTAGCCGGGACAGGCAGCATTGATGATGATGTTCGAGCCGGAGAAGGCACGGGCGTACTGCGTCGTAATGCTGTTCAGCATTGACTTCGACGGCGCGTAGGCAGCCAGGACGGGCCCCGTTTGAAGGGCCAGCGAGCCCATGTTGCTGGACATGTTGACGATTCGCGGCGAGGCAGCGCGGCGCAGCAGGGGCAGCATTGAGTTGGTCACCCTCACCGCTCCGAAGACGTTGGTGTCCAGCACCGTGTGCAGCACGCCCAGGTCAAGGGTTGTTGGATCCTGCGCTCCGGAGTCGGTTCGTCCGGAAATGCCGGCGTTGTTGATGAGAACATCGAGCCGTCCGGCCTTCTCTTCGATGACCGAGGCAGCCGCAGCCACGCTGGCATCGGACGTGACGTCGAGGGATACCCCCACCGCATCTAGATCCGCGGCACGCAGCTTCTCGACGGCGTCGTCCCGCCGCACCTCATCCCGGGCCCCGACAAAGACGGTGTATCCCAACCGCCCAAGGCCTTCTGCGATGGCGTAGCCGATTCCTTTGTTGGCGCCTGTGACCAGCGCGGCTTTGGTGTTATCCATGCTCTTCATCATGGGTCCGAGGTGAACACGGCGTCCAAGACCAACTCAGTACACTGTGATACCCGAGAGGTATCACCTGTAAGGTGCGGTGTGTGATCGAGCTCGAGACCCGGGAACTGCGGTACTTTGTGGCCGTTGCGGAACACCTGCATTTTGGGCGGGCAGCCCTGGAGCTCGGCATTGCCCAGCCGCCGCTCTCCCGTGCAGTTTCCCAGCTGGAGCGACGCCTCGGCGTCCGCCTCTTTGAACGCAACCGCCGCGGCGTGGCCCTGACCGATGCGGGACAGGTGCTCCTGCGTGAGGCCAGGGCAACCCTTGAGGCCGCCTCGGCCGCGGCACGCCGGACGCAGCGAGCCCAGGACCCAGGGCGGGCATTGGTACTGGCCTCCAAGGCTGGAGCCTCCCATGCCCTGCTGCAAGGACTCCTTGAGGCCTCTACACGTCAGGCTGGGATGCCAGCGCCTGAGGTTCTGCTGTGTGAGGTAGGCCAGCAAGCCGGTTTGCTGCGCAGCGGACGCGCCGATGCGGCCTTGATGCATCAGCCAGTGGATGACTTCACAGGCTTGGATGCCGAACCTTTGTTCGCTGAGGGGCAGGTCGTGATCCTGCCGGCCCGGCACCCGCTCGCGTCACGTGATCAGCTTTCCCTGGCGGAGGTCGCTCACGTTCCGGACCTGCCCATGGCTCGATGGCCGCGCGTCGACGGGAGTTACCCGGACGGCCCCGGACCCGAAGTCCATACCCAATCCCAGCTTGCCCAGCTCGTTGCGCTCGGCAAAGCACTGCTCGTCATCCCTGCCTCCAGCGGTGCCTGGCAGTGGGCCGGACACGTTGCCGTACCCGTGCCGGACGCACCGACAATCACAACCGTTCTCGCCTGGCCGGCAGGACCACCCTCGCCTGGCGTTGCTTCCCTCATCAAAGCGGCAAAAACTCTCCGCGCACCTGCCAAACACGATGCCCTCCTGGAAGTGAACGACGGGAACTAGGCTCCGGGTCTGAAGGGCGGAAAGCCAGCGTCGCTAGCCATCGCGCGGCGCCCCGATAGGTCCGGGGACATCCGCCCCCCGGCGCCGGGCCGGTCTATCTCCGTTGCCCTCGAGGCGCACCGGTGCCATATTTGGCCCATGCGATGGACACGGCGCCTGGCGGGCGCGGCAGCAGCCGCGGCAGTTTTTGCAGCCGTGTTCCTCGCTGCACGCCGCGTTTCCCTGCGGTGGGGTGCCACGGACGATGAACTGCGGATGCCGCTGCCTGGCGACGAACTGCTTCAGGCACCCAACCTCACGGCGACCCGCGCGATCAGCATCGCCGCGCCGCCGTCGGCGGTGTGGCCCTGGCTCACCCAGCTCGGCCAGAACCGCGGCGGCTTCTACTCCTACGACTGGCTGGAGAACCTGGTTGGGCTGGGAATCCACAGCGCCGATGCCATCGAACCGGAGCTGCAGGTCCGTTCGGTCGGCGACGAGGTCAACCTCGCCCCGGGCGCGGCACTGCTGGTTGCCGCGCTCGACGACGGGCGCGCCCTCGTCCTCAGCGTCGGCGTCAACGGCATCGACGGCACGATCGCCGAAGCACCCTTTCAGTTCACCTGGGCCTTCGTCCTGCTGCCCCAGCCGGATGGATCGACCCGTCTCGTGGTGCGCGAACGGTATGTCTACCTCACCGGCTGGACCGGGGCGCTCGTGGAACCGGTGGAGATGGTCAGCTGGGTCATGACCGAGCGGATGCTGCGGGGCATCCGCGATCGTGCCGAACGCGGGCCCTCCCCTGAGCGCGCCTGACCGACAGCTGCCGCCGAGGTTCCCGCCGCCGTCGGGCACCGGTTATGCCGTCCGCTCCGCGCGCCGTGAGCCCGCCTGCTCTACGAAGCTACGGGTTACGACGCCGAGGGCAGGGACGGTGACTACCTGCTCTTTGGCAAGGTGCTGGGCGGGGCTCCGCCGTCATAATGCATGCAGCGGCGGGCCCTGTGTTTGTTCAGCAGTCCCCGCTCACCTGATCTGCGTACTGAGGCGGCCAGACGACCCTGAAGCGTTCGAAGACTATTTCGTCGGCTTCAGACCACTGGCGGCCCTGGGCCGCCGAAACCCGCGTCCAGTACCGGCGGTGCTCACACTGCCAGCTTTCGAGGCTCAGGTCATCTTCCCCTTCTTCCCGGGCAAAGGCCGCGTCAGCCGTAGGAAAGGACCCCAGCCGCAGTTCGATGCTGCGCAGGATGACCTGCGGTGTGCCCGTCCCGTCGCAGGCGATCCAGTGGGATCCGATGCGGGGCACCGCGTCACCCCTGGCCAGGAAGTCCGCGACGAGTTCCGACGTCGCGCGCTTCCTCCCGCTGAGCACGTGGGCGAGAAGTTCGTCAGCGAGCCGTCGCGTATCCCCGAAATGCTCCACGGTGTATTCCGGGCAGGCGGCCGCCGCCTCCGGGTGCGCGGCGGAGTACTTCTGCCACATTCGGATGGCCGCGTCCTGATCAACTGGGTGTACCGGGTCAGATTCCACCAGCCCATGATGTCAGGCCCGCTCGCGAAGATAGGCATATGTCCCAGTCACAGCCTGCACACCGCGCTAAAACCGGGCCTGTTCAAAATTCCCGCCGCCGTTTAGGGTCTGACTAACTGACAATCGGGGGACAAGAACACATGGGGAACCGAATTGCGGGCCCTGCGGCCGCGCTTCTGTTGGGCGCACTGCTGGCGGGCTGCGGACCGGCGGACGCTGAGATCGATGAAGCCCAGGCCGTCGCGGAGGCGAAGGCCAATCCGGTCCCGACACCCTGGGATCCGCGGCCCTGCCCCGGCGGCGAAATCCTGCAGACGGATTCCTCCGGCACTATCCAATCCATCAGGCCGGACTGCTTCGACCAGGCCCGGGTCTAAGCAGTCGCTGAGTTCCCGGAACCGCTGCCTGCAGGCATTGACTGGCATTTCCGCACCATCAATTATTTTGATCCGGAAGAGAACCCATCGCTCGAAGTGCCGGTGATCATGGACGGCAACCAGGACGTTCAGGTGGCCGGCTTCTGGCTCTGCGCGTGGATGGATTCATATCTGCAGGCGGTGGACAGCGATGACGCGTCCGGGCAATCGGACAGCCTGGCGTACCTGGACAGGTACACCCAGCTGCCGGCGGTCCAGGCGCACTTCGTCAACCCCGAAGACTTTGAGGCCAACGTGATCGCTCCGGCTCAGGCCGGTGATCCAACAAGCATTCGCAAGTTTTTCCAGACCTGCGGCGCCTACCGGAGCTAGGCCTGCCCGGAAAAGGCCTGGGCCCCGCCGGGAAAACAACAGTGGATCCGCGCGGATTCTCCCCGCTCAGGTACCCCTATCGGCTGGAACCCCTCGCAAGGTGAAAGTACCTGACTTACCGTGGCATAAGGTGCACCGGGGGCTGGCCAGGGGAAGGAACCGGGCGATGAACGACTCCGCGGAGGCCAACGGCCGGGCGGGCGGTGTGCTCGCCGCCACCTGCATCTCCACCCTGGTGGTGAATGCGAACACCTCGGCGGTTAGCATCCTGCTTCCCGCTATCTCTGCGGACACCGGCACCTCCGTGGATACCCTCCAGTGGGCAGTAACCGGCTACTCGCTGGTCGGTGCTGCGGTGATCGTCACGTCAGGCTCGCTCGGCGACGTCTTCGGACGGCGCCGGGTCTTCCAGCTGGGGCTGCTGCTTTTCGTTCTCTCCTGCGTCATCATCGCATTAGCCGGCACCGGCGGAATGGTCATAGCCGGACGCCTCATCCAGGGAGCGGCCGGAGCAACCATTCTGGCGTGCGGAATGAGCCTGCTGTCAGTGGCCAACTCGGGTGACGCGCAGCTTCGGGCGGTATCACTGTGGGGAGCGGCGGCGGCCGTGGGCGCCGCCGCCGGCCCCCTGGCGGGCGGATTGCTGGTCGACGCCACCGGCTGGCAGGGGCTGTTCTGGATCGACGCCGGAATCGCCGTCGTCTGCGTTGTGCTCACCGCGGCAACCGTTGCCGAATCCCGGGATCCGAACCGGCAGCAGGCCATCGACTACGCGGGCACCATCCTGATTGCGCTGACGCTGACTCCCCTCATTCTGGGCGTTTCCAAGAGCGGTGACTGGGGCTGGTTCTCGATTGCCACGCTTGGCTGCTTCGCCATCACGGTTGTTGCCGGCTACGCCTTCATCGCCGTCGAGCGCCGGGTGGCGGTTCCGCTGCTGGACCTCTCCCTGCTGCGCAACCGTGTGCTGGTAGGTTCGACCGTCGCTATCCTCATCGGAGCTGGAACCATCAATGCACTCATGTACCTGCTGAGCCTGTACTTCCAGGACCCCTCCACCCTGGGGTTCAGCCCACTCCAGGCCGGCCTGGCCACTCTTCCCGCCACCGCGGGCCTCGTGATCGTGGCTCCGCTCGTGCCCCGGCTGGCAGCGAAGGTGGGCGGCCGGCAAACCGTTGGCATCGGGTTCGCCCTGACCACCGCCGGCTTTGTCATTGTCGGTTTCACGGAGGCGACGTGGGCCTATCCCCTGTTTCTGCTGCCGCTGGTTGCCATCGCGGTGGGGATGGGCCTCTCCAACGGTCCGGCGTCATCGGCTGCCACCGCAGCAGTGCCCGGAAACCAGGTGGGCGGCGCCTCGGGGATCTCCAATATGGCCCGCTACGTCGGGGCAGCGGTTGCCACGGCGCTGGCCGCCACCATCTACGGCAATGTCGTCAGCGCGCAGACAGCTGAGGGCGCCCCCGCCGGGGATGCCCTGGCCTCGGGGCTGACAGCTGCCGCATGGGTGATGGCGGTGTTCAGCCTGCTTGGCGTGCTGATGGCCTTCGTGATGGGTCGGCACCGGCGGGTCCAAGGCACCCTGCAGGACGCCGCCGCTTCCGCAGCGGCTGCCACGTTCACTTTGCCAACAACGGCTACCTCCCGGCCCACCAGTATCACGTAAGCATCTCTTTTCGCCTGAGCCGACCCCATTCACTTGACATCACTGGTTACCTCCTGAGGCCGGTTTCATACTGAACTCATCATTAGGCTGGCCTACCTGATTCGGAGGCATTCTCATGACTGCGCACGCGATACCAAGTGAGTCACCATGAGCACCGCCGACATTCCGATAGACGGCTCAGGGTCGACGGCGGCGGCCCGGACCCGCCCCACCAGCACCCAGTGGATTTCCTGGATTGCACTGGCAATGATGACCACCAGTTCGGTGGCCAGCCTGCGGGCAGCACCCACAATGGCCGTCTACGGCCTGGCCTGCGTTTTCCTGTACCTGCTGCCTGCCCTGGTATTCCTGCTGCCCACCTCGCTTGTCTCCGCGGAGCTCGCTTCGGGCTGGACGGGCGGCGTCTACAAATGGGTTTCGGAGGGAATCTCAAAGCCCATGGGCTTCCTGGCCGTGTGGTGCCAGTTCGCCATGACCATCTTCTACTACCCCAGCCTGCTGGGGTTCGTCGCGAGTACGCTCGCCTATGTCATTAATCCCCAGCTCGCGAGCAGCGGGGTGTGGACGGCCTGCGTAATCATCGTCGTCTACTGGTCCGGTGTGTGGGTGTCCTCGCGCGGCACCAAAGGCGTGGCGGGGCTGGCCAGCGGCGGGCTGATCATCGGGACACTGGTTCCGGGCGTTGTCCTGGTGACCCTCGGCGTCGTCTTCCTGGGACAGGGCAATGAATCTGCGGCGCCAATGACCGCCGAAAATCTGTTCCCGGTCTGGGCCGGGCTCTCCAGCCTGGTGCTGATCGTCAATAATTTCCTCTCCTACTCCGGGATGGAAATGAACGCCGTGCATGTATCCTCGCTGAAGAATCCGGCGAAGGAATATCCCAAGGCGATGTTCCTGGCCATGGGACTGGTGCTCGCGATCTTTATCCTGCCCGCCCTGGCTATCGCTTGGATCGTTCCGGCAGAGGAGCTCTCCCTCACCGCCGGTGTCATGCAGGCGTTCGACGCCGTCTTCGCGAATTTTGGCTGGCAGTGGCTGACGCCGATCGTCGGGATCATGCTGGTGACGGCGTCCCTGGGCGGCATGCTCACCTGGCTGGCCGGGCCGTCCAAGGGGCTGCTGCTGATATCGAGGCAGGAAGGTTACCTTCCGCCGTTCCTGCAGAAGCTCAACAAGAACGGTGTCCAGCAGAACATCCTGGTGGTCCAGGGAATCGTCACCACGGTGATCGGCCTGGCCTACGCGCTGCTGCCAAACGTTTCGAGTGCGTACTGGATTTTCTCCGTCATCACCACCCAGGTGTACCTGATCATGTACCTGCTGATGTTCGTGGCTGCGGTCCGTCTGCGGCAGAAGCACCCGGACCATCCGCGCGGGTTCCGTGCCCCCATGCTCCTGGGGCTGTGCGGTGTGGGCTTCGCGGCCTCCCTGGCGGCGCTGCTGGTCGGGTTCGTGCCGCCGTCGCAGTTCGCGTCCGGCAATCCGGGGATCTACGTCCTGATTGTTGGCGGCGGCGCCCTGGGCCTGGGCCTTCTGGTGCCGTTCCTGTTCTACCGGTTCCGTAAGCCTTCCTGGAAACAGGACGCACTGCCGGAGGTGGAGTCATGAGCACGCCGGTGGAGCATCAGCCAAAGCGCGAGCGCACCTGGATTTACATAGTTGCCGTGGTGCTGCTTATAGGCATGGGGCTGTGGGCTGTTCTCGCCTTCGGGGCTGCCAGGCAGTCACGGGAAGCAGGGGAGAAAGCCGACAGGTTCATTACGCTGGTCGAGGCCGCCGGCGTAAACACTCCGGACAAGGACCAGGTGGTCCGCATCCTGGGCGACGACGGCGGGGCGGCCTGCGCCAATCCGAACGCGGCGCTGAGCCGGGCAACCCTGAATTCGATGCTTGCCAACGGAGCCACGGGCCCCGGCGCCCGGCCGGTGATTTCCGACCGCCGGGCGGTCCTGGGACAGCTGCTGATCATCGAGGTTTACTGCCCCGACGAGCTGGATGAGTTCAAGGCCTCGATCGAGGACCTAAAGACCGACGACGTGACAGGAACCTGACCATGGATCCACGGGAACGCGTGGCCCGGCTGATGCCGCAGGCACACCAGGAACTGGCCGAGCTGGTTGCGATTAAGTCGGTGGCCGATCCGCGGCAGTTTCCGCCGGAAGAGTGCCAGCGGGCCGCGCAGTGGGTGAGGGATAAATTCGCGCAGACCGGTTTCACCGATGCCCGGCTGGAGGAGACACCGGACGGCAGCATGGTAGTTCTCGGTTCTCGGCCCAGTGCCGACCCGCAGGCACCCACCGTGCTGCTGTACGCGCATTACGATGTCCAGCCGCCGCTTGATGACAGTGCCTGGCGGACTCCGCCGTTTGAGCTGACGGAGGTGGACGGCCGCTGGTTTGGGCGCGGCGCGGCGGACTGCAAGGGCAACATCGTGATGCATCTGGCGGCCCTGCGGGCATTGGGCGAGAACATCCCGGTAAACCTCAAACTCGTCGTCGAGGGTTCGGAGGAGCAGGGCACCGGCGGGTTGGAGGCGTTCGTCGAGTCCCATCCGGATCTGCTCCGTGCTGACGCGATCCTGGTCTGCGATACCGGCAACGCGGCAGTGGGTTCGCCGGCGGCCACGGTGAGCCTGCGCGGGATGGTCAACGTCGTCGTGGCGGTTGAAGCCCTCAACTCGGAAATCCATTCCGGGATGTTCGGCGGACCGGCACCGGATGCCCTCGCTGCGCTGGTGGTACTGCTCGGCAGCCTCCGCGATGCACAGGGGAACACGACCGTCGCCGGTCTGGACAACAGCCGCCACTGGTCCGGCGCCGCCTATGACCCGGAGCAGTTCCGCCGGGACGCAGGCGTGCTCGACGGCGTCTCGCTGCTTGGGGACGGCACTGTCTCGGACATGCTGTGGTCGCGGCCTGCGCTCACGATTCTCGGCATCGACTGTCCGCCCGTGGTTGGGTCCGCCGCCGCGATCGTTCCGCGCGCGGCGGCCCGGCTAAATCTCCGGATCCCGCCGGGCACCGCCCCCGAGGCCGCGGAGCGGGCCCTCACCGCGCATTTGAAAGCGGCAGCTCCGTGGGGAGTACGCATCACCGTGGATGTTGAGGCAACCGGGTCACCCTTCGAGGCGTCCACTGAGGGTCCCGCGTTCAAGGCCCTGGCCGCTTCCGCCCGGGAGGCTTACGGCCGCCCCATGACAAGCCTCGGCCAGGGCGGTTCGATTCCGCTGTGCAACGTCTTGCAACAGACGTATCCCAACGCAGAGATCATCCTCATGGGTGTGGAGGAACCCCAGGCCCTCATCCACGCCCCCAATGAAAGTGTGGCTCCCAGCGAGATCGAAAATATGGCACTGACCGAGGCCCTTTTCCTGGCACGGTACGGCGCTGCGAACGCGCGTTAACTGGGACCGGCCGCGGTTGGATGCCGGGGCCGGTGGAACTCGGGTCTCAGACCGCGACCGCAGGAGCCACGGGTTCAAACGGATACTGCTCCTGGTCACCGCCTCGCACGACGACACCCGTTGCCTCCGGCACAGCCTGCCACGCGCCGCGGAGGTCACCCAGCGGCTCGCTGACCACCAGCCGCGAATCCTCCGAGAGCTTACCGAGCAGTTCATGCTCCGGATACTGCTCCTGGAGCGTCGCGATGTCGCTGCTGACAAAGAGCGTCCGCGAGTCCCGCACGCTGGAGTACCGGAACGCCCACGTCGTCTCACCGTCGGTGGTGGCAACGGTCATCTGGACGGGATGCTCGACGCCGCGGCGCTGCCCGGTCTCTTCGATGAAGCCCACGGCCTCGGCGACCGCCGCGCGGGGGTCCTGTTCCAGCCCGAAGGTCAGCGCGAGGTAAAAGAACATCTCCGAGTCCGTTGATCCTTCGATCTCCGGGTAGAGGCCAGGATCCACCGCCATGGCCAGGTCCCGCTTCACCTTTGGAAAGTCCGTGAGCACGCCGTTGTGCATCCAGAGCCATTTGCCGTGGCGGAACGGATGGCAGTTCGTCTGCTGGATGGCTGTGCCGGTGGTGGCCCGGATGTGCGCGAAGACGCGGCGGGCAGACGCCTGCGCAGCGAGTTCGCGCAGGTTGCGGTCGTGCCACGCTGGTTCGGTGCTGTGAAAGACGCCGGGAGTTGGCTCGGTGCCGTACCAGCCGACGCCGAACCCGTCGCCGTTAGTGGTCTCCACTCCCATGCGCGAGTGTTTGCTCTGCATCACCAGGGAGTTCACGGGTTTGTAGAGAAGGTCATCCAAGCGGACGGGGGAACCGGAATACGCTAGCCAGCGACACATGTCGACTCCTTCGGATCGGGCCGGAGTTCAAACCGGCGGTCCGAGGGGTGGGCTTCACGTAGTGTAGCTACGCTCGGGCCGCAAGGTCAGTGGACCACAGAACCAGGGGAACTTCCATGGGCCCCCGTAACTGTCCACGGGGTTCTGAGGCCCTCGGCTTGAACCTTCGGGGAGATAACGCAGTTTGAGGGCCCTCCGCTGAAACCTTCGGGGAGAAAACGCTGTTCTGGAGCGCTGCAGGCAGCGTTATCTCCCCGAAGGTTGAGCCGGGAACCGGCTAGACAGCCTTATCTCCCCGAAGGTTTCCCCACAGCGGCCTGGGAGCAGTCACGTGGCTTGGCGGTCTTCTTCGAGAACGCTCGGCACGGCTGAGGCATCAGCGAGGAGCGACGCCGCGTGCGCACCGGCCCGGCGTCCGCTGAAGACACAGTCGGCCAGGGACAGTCCGCTGATGTAGCTGTTGGAGCAGACTCCGACAGCCGTGCGCCCGGCGGCATACAGACCGGGGATGGCGGAACCGTCCTCGCGCTTCACCAGCCCGGTCTGCCCGTCGACCACCAGCCCGCCCAGGGTCAGGCCGGGGATCGGCGAAAAGGACGACGCGTCGTCGGAGATGTTCACCGCGTAGAACGGAGCCTTGGTGACGGGATGGCACACGTCGGCTTCCTTGTGCGCGGGGTCGCCGGCATCCGAGGCGATTCCGGAGTTGTACGCGGCGACCGTTTCCATCATTGCTGCCGGGTCAACACCGGTCTTCGCGGCGAGCGCTTCGAGGGTGCGGGCACGTGTGTGGCCGAGCGTGAAGGTGAACGCTGCCGTGAGCTTGTGGAAGATCTGGGTCTGGGTCCAGAACTGCCGGCGGGCCTTCTTCCAGTTGTCGGCGTCGTAGACTGCCCAGCCCTTGCCTCCGAACTGGCGCATGAGCACGTTTCCGTGCGTGGCCCCGTAGAGATCTTCGTTGGCGATGCGGCGGCCGTTGAGGCCAACGGTCACCCCTTCGATGAAGGCGCTGGGCGGGGAAAGGAACCGCCATGCCGTGACATTGCCCATTTTCGCGGTTGTGCCGCCTGCGTCCATGCCCAGCTGGATGCCGCTGCCATCGTCGCCGGGTGTACCGAGCGGCGAGATTTTCGTGAACTCCGGCGCATGCTTGGCTACCCACTCTTTGTTGTAGATAAAGCCGCCGGCAGACAGGATCACCGTGGAGGCATGCGCTTCGCGCTCCACCGCCCCTTCCTCCCAGATGCGTGCAATACGCTCCGTGGTTCCCTTGACCAGATCCGGTGCCCAGTTGCCGATTTTGGCCGAGCCCTTCGTCATCCGCCGGTGGCGTGCGGCGCCGGGGTGGGACTGCTCGAGCACGCGGTATTTCACGCCGCTGACTGCGCCGTCGTTCATGATGAGGCCGGTGACCCTGGCAATCGGGATGAAACGTACCCCTTTCCGCATGGCTGACTCGGCGAGGCGGGTCCACAGGACCTTCCCCGAGGCGAGGCCCTTGGCTACCGCCCGGTGTCCGCGTGGAGCGGGCGTGGCCGTTTCCCGGTAGGGATGCGCTTTTTCGTTCCCGGAGAAATACAGGTAGTGCTTGTCGGTCGGGTAGGACGTTTTATAAGGCGCGACGGCGCTGCCAAAGGACACGCCATGGCGCTCCAGCCACGGGATCATCCCGGCGCTTTCCTGGCAGAAGCGGCGCAGTGTTGCCTCGTCGACGGCGTCCCCGGCTTCCTGCCGGAGGTAGGCGAAGAGGTTTTCGGGAGTGTCGGTATAGCCGGCCTCGGTTTGGTACCGGGTGGCGCCGCCGGCATACACCACTCCGCCGGACAGCGCGCTGGCGCCGCCGCCGTAGGAGCTGTCCAATACGAGGACGCGGGCACCGCCGTCCGCTGCCTCAATCGCTGCGGCGGCGCCGGCGACGCCGAAGCCAACGATGACGACGTCGTAATCCTGGTCAGTGTTGTTTTGCGGTGTCACGTTAGATCGTCTCCCCGGCGTCGGCGAGCAGGACGCTGCCGGTCATGATGGCGGACAGGTCACTGGCGGCAAAGAGGACAACGCGGGCAATGTCATCCGGGGTGCCGGTGCGCCCGATCAGGCTCTGGTTCATGACGTCCATCTCCGGCAGCTCGATTCCCGCGGCGGCTGCCTGTTCCATCATGGCCGTGGCCATCGCCATGTTGCCTTCGGTCGGGACGTAGCTCGGAGCAACGCCGAGGACGCGGATGCCCAGCGGTGCGAATTCCAGCGCCATTGCCTTCGTCATGCCGCGGACTGCGTGCTTTGAGCTCACGTATGCGGAGAGGCCGGGCGCGGGTGCCTGGAAACCTGCGGTGGAAACTATGTTGACGATGACGCCTCCGCGGCCGGCCATCTGCTTCGCTGCTTCGCGGGCCCCCAGGAAGGTGCCGCGGGTGTTCACCGCGTAGACCTGGTCCCAGGCCTGAACCGACATGTCCGGCACCGGCACGCTGGGGAAGAGGCCGGCGTTGTTGACCCACACGGTGATGGCGCCGATGGCGGCGGCGGCTTCATCGGCGCCTGCCGCTACGGACTCTTCATCCGTGACGTCCATTCGCACGCCCACGGCCGTGACGCCGTACCGCTCCCCAATGGAGCGGGCGGCTTCGGCGGCAAGGTCAAGGTTCAGGTCGGCGAGGGCGACGTTGGCGCCGGCTTCGGCGAGCCGCTCGGCGGTTGCCCGGCCCAGGCCCTGCGCGCCACCGGTAATGAGTGCCGCGCGTCCCTTCAAGGCAATCAGATCGGCAATGGGTTGTGCGGACACATCGGGAAAAGGAAAAGACACGGTGACCTCCTTGGCACGTGCACGGATAGTTATGTCACGGTATGCCATAACTCTGTTCCTGCCTAGTGGCTAGGCTAGGCGGATGGAGCACAACAGACCGCGGATCGGCCGGCCGCCCCTTGCCGACCCGGAAGTCCTGCGGTCGAGGCTGCTCGGGTTCATTGACGGGGCGGGCTACGACCAGGCGTCGATGGGATCGCTCGCTGCGCAAGTCGGGATGAGCGTGCGCACGCTGCACCGCTACTTCCCCGCCAAAGCCGACATTGTCTGGGGCGGGATCGAATCGTCGATTGAGACGCTCACGCGGGAACTCGATAACGCCGACGACGGTCTTCCGGTCTTCGAGGCCGTAGCCGGCGCCGTCTCCCGGGTTTTCGACCAGAACGCCGAGGACCTCGCGGTCATGCGTGTTCGGCTCCGGCTGATAGCACTCACCCCCGAGCTCCGGGCCAACCAATCTGCCACGTTCGAGGCCTGGCGCCACGCCATCATAGGGTTCGTAGCGCGGCGCCGCGGCGAAGACGCACGGGGCCTCGTCGCCGTCACCGCCGGGACGGCAGTGCACACAGCAATCCTCGAAGCGCTCAGTTGGTGGGCGCTGCACAGCGAGGCCACCGACCCGGCAGCCACCATTGCAGCAGCACTTTCCGGCCTGGGTGCGCTGAGCGTGTCCTAGCCGGGCGGGCGGGCGC
>NZ_JAXIOO010000031.1:0-38756 GCF_049311065.1 Arthrobacter sp. 7Tela_A1
GGGGCGGGGGCCCCCCCCCCCCCGGGCGACGCTCGTTCTGCGAGGAAACCCATGCCACTCATCACACTGCGGAATGTCTCCAAGACCTACCCGCCCGCCCGCCGGGGCGAAGAGCCGGTCACGGCGCTGCGGGACATCAACCTGGAGATCGAAGCCGGCGAAATCTACGGCATCATCGGCTACTCCGGGGCGGGGAAAAGCACCCTGGTCCGGTTGATCAACGCGCTGGAGACCGCGACCTCCGGCGACATCACGGTCGACGGCCGGCAGGTCACGGGCGTCCCGGAACGGCAGCTGCGCCAGCTGCGCCTGGATATCGGGATGATCTTCCAGCAGTTCAACCTCTTCAACTCCAAAACCGTCCGCAACAACGTTGCCTATCCGCTGCGGGTAGCGGGCCGGAGCAGGGCGGAAATCGCCGCCAGGACCACCGAGCTCCTGGACTTTGTGGGGCTCACAGACAAGGCGGACAGCTTTCCGGAGCAGCTCTCCGGCGGCCAAAAGCAGCGCGTGGGCATTGCCCGCGCCCTGGCCGCCTCGCCCAAGATTCTCCTGGCAGACGAAGCCACGTCGGCACTGGATCCGGAGACCACGCATGAGGTCCTGGAACTGCTGCGCCGGGTGAACCGCGAGCTGGGCATCACGATCGTGGTGATTACCCACGAAATGGACGTCATCAAGAACCTGGCCACCAAGGTCGCCGTCATGGACGGAGGACGGATCGTGGAACAGGGCGAAGTGTTCGAGGTGTTTTCCAACCCCCGCGAGGACTCCTCACGGAAGTTCGTTTCCACCGTGGTCCGGGGCGTTCCTTCAGCGGCTGACCTGGCGACGCTGCGCAGCAGGCACGAGGGAAGAATGGTCACCCTGTCCTTCCGGGACGGCGGGGCCTCCCAGTCGGACGTGTTCCTTGAACTGGCAGCCGCCGGAGTGGGCTTCGAACTGGTCTACGGCGGCATCAATGACATTTCGGGCCGCGCGTTCGGCCACCTGACGCTGGCGCTCAAGGGCGCCGACCAGGCGATCGACGGCGCCCTTGCCGCCGTCGGGCACGGCATCAAAGTGACGGAGCTGAACTGACATGGAAGACCTCATACCCCTGACCCCGCAGCTGTGGACGGCAATCGGAGAGACCCTCTACATCGTGGGTCTGAGCCTGCTGTTCGGTGGAATCGGCGGACTGCTGATCGGCATGGGCCTCTACACAACGCGCCAGGGAGCGCTGCTGGCCAACCGTGCGGTGTTCGGCACGCTGAACGTCCTCGTGAACATCTTCCGGCCCATCCCTTTCATCATTTTCCTGGCCGCGGCACAGCCGCTGGCCCGCTCCGTCACCGGCAGCGGGATCGGCAACAACGCGATCATCTTCACGCTGTCGCTGGCCGCAGCATTCGGCATCAGCCGCATTGTGGAGCAGAACCTGCTCACCGTGCAGCCCGGAGTCATCGAAGCAGCGCGGTCCATCGGTGCCGGACGGCGGCGGATCATCTTCACGATCCTGATTCCGGAGGCACTCGGTCCGCTGATCCTCGGCTACACGTACATCTTCGTGGCCCTCGTGGACATGTCCGCTGTGGCCGGCTATGTCGGCGGCGGTGGGCTGGGCAACTTCGCCATCCAGTACGGCTACCGGCAGTTCAACCCGGTGGTCACCTGGGCCGCCGTCGCGGTGATCATCGTCCTGGTGCAGCTCGTGCAGTTCCTGGGCAACCAGGCCGCCCGCAAGGCGCTCCGAAGGTAGCAGGTCACCTGAGATCGCCGTCCCGCCGTACCGGACCTGCACGGGACGGTGCGCACGGGAGGGGAGAATGGTGGGGTGAGAGTTACTGGATCGTCTCCCGCCGGCTATCCGACCGGGCCCTTTGACCTGGACCGCATAGGCGCCGGGCTGGTCTTCGCGCGTTCGCTTTCCGAGCTGGCCGCTGCGCTGGTGGAGACCGGGAACGCCGTCGTCCAGGCACCACCGGGCAGCGGTAAAACCACCCTTGTGCCTCCGCTCGTTGCCAACCTGGCAGCACGGACTGAGGGCCCCCGCCGGGTAGTCGTGACCCAGCCGCGGCGGGTTGCGGCCAGGGCAGCAGCCCGGGGGCTGGCGGCGCTGGACGGCGGTGCCGCCGACGGCGCCGTCGGCTACACCGTCAGGGGCGAAAGCCTCGCCAGCCCGGACACCGTGGTGGAATTCGTGACCCCGGGCATCCTGCTTCGCCGGCTCCTGGCTGATCCTTCGCTCCAGGACACCGCCGCCGTCGTCCTGGACGAGGTCCATGAGCGGGGCCTGGAGTCCGATCTGTTGGTGGGCATGCTGGCAGAAGTCCGTGAACTCCGTGATGACCTGATGCTCATCGCCATGTCAGCGACGCTGGAAACCTCACGCTTCGCCGGGCTCATTGCCCCTGAAAACCCAGGTTCCCCGGCGCCGGTGATCGACTGCCCCTCGGTCCTGCACCCCCTGGAGGTCCGCTGGCAGCCCACCAGGGCGCAGCGGCTGGACGAGCGCGGAGTGACGCGCGGATTCCTGGATGAGCTTGCCGGGATTGCCGCAGACGCGCATGCCCGCGCGCTGGCCGCGGACCCGGAAACCGACGCACTGGTCTTTGTTCCGGGTGCCCGTGAAGTCTCGCATGTGGCCTCCCGGCTGAAGCACCTGGCCGGAAATGCCGCCGATGTGGTGGAACTGCATGGACAGGTACGCCCGGCGGAACAGGACCGCGCAGTGTCAGGGCGCCTGCCGCACGGGCGGCCGCGGATTATCGTGGCGACCTCACTGGCCGAGTCCTCCCTGACCGTGCCGGGAGTGCGGCTGGTGGTGGACTCGGGGCTGGCCCGAGAGCCGCGGCGCGATGCCGTCCGGGGAATGTCCGGCCTGGTCACCGTCAGCTGTTCCCGGGCGTCGGCGCAGCAGCGTGCCGGCCGTGCAGCGCGCCAGGGCCCCGGAACAGTGGTCCGTGCCTACTCGGAGGCCGCCTACGCCGCCGCTCCGGCGCAGGCCACGCCCGAGGCCGCCTCCGCGGACCTGACCACGGCTGCCCTTCTCCTGGCCTGCTGGGGAACTCCCGGCGGGCGCGGACTGAGGCTCCCCGACCCCTTGCCTCCGGTTGCTGTCGCGGACGCGGAGAAGGTGCTGCGCGGCATCGGAGCAATCGACGGTCAAGGACTGGCGACGCCGGCTGGCCGAAAGCTGGCGCGCATCCCTGCAGACCCGCAGCTTGCCCGCGCCCTGCTGGACGGAACGCGCGTGATTGGTGACCGGGCCGCGGCGGAAATCACCGCCATGGTTGCCGGCGACTACCGCCCGGCGGGCTCTGACCTTGGGCGGCTCCTCTCCGGCCTTCGGGCAGGAACCGAACCCGGAGCCAGCGCCTGGTCCATTGAGGTGCGGCGCATGGAACGGCTGGCCCGGACATACGCCCTGGGTTCAGCGTCCGGCCGGGACAGCCGGGCCGGGCACCAGCCTGAACCGTGGGAATCCGTGGGCTACATGGTGGCGCTGGCGTTCCCTGCCCGGGTGGCCCGCCGGGTGGCGGGGAGCGCGGGGGACCAGTACCTGCTGGCATCAGGAACACGCGCGGGCCTGCCTCCGCAGAGTTCGCTGGCGGGCCGTGAGTGGCTGGCGATTGCCGACGTCACGCGTGCCCAGGGGCGGTCCGCCGCCGGCACCGGCGCCGTTATCCGGGCCGCAGCTCCGCTGGAGGCAGGCACGGCGGAGGCCGCGGCGTCGCATCTGCTCAGCGAATCCGTGACCGCGGTCTTTATGAACGGGAAGGTAGCCGCACGGCGGCAGCGCCGGCTGGGCAGCATTGAGTTGGAGTCCACGCCGGTCCGGCCGACCCCCGCGGAGGGCCGCACCGCCGTCGCCCAGGCACTGCAGCGCGAGGGGCTGGGAATCCTTGGCTTCTCGACGTCGGCCGACGCCCTGCGGCGCCGCCTGGCGCTGCTGCACCGGCTGCTGGGCCCGCCCTGGCCTGATGTTTCCGAACCCGCCCTTCTTGACCGCATCGAGGAGTGGCTGGGCCCGGAACTTGAGGCTCTGTCCCAGGGGGCACGCGCCGCCGGCGTGGACCTGCTGGACCCGCTCCGGCGCCTGCTGCCGTGGCCCGAGGCCGCACGGCTGGAGGAACTCGCCCCGGAGCGCCTCCTGGTTCCAAGCGGCTCCAAAGTGCAGATCACCTATCCGGACGTGGACGACGACGGCGGCAGGCCGGTGGTCGCGGTGAAGCTTCAGGAATGCTTCGGCTGGGCAGAGTCTCCGCGCCTGGCGGGCGGGAGGGCGAGGATCCTCTTTCACCTGCTTTCCCCGGCAGGCAGGCCGCTGGCCGTTACCGACGACTTGGCGTCCTTCTGGGCCGGGCCGTACAGCCAGGTTCGTGCCGAAATGCGCGGACGTTATCCACGGCATCCGTGGCCCGAGGACCCTTGGTCCGCCGTGGCAACGGCACGGACGAAGGCCCGGATGCAGAAAACGGACGGACGGCCTACGTGACAGGCTCCGCCAGGGAGCTGCCGGCCCATACGCCGTCAAGCACCGCGGAGGCTTCCTCTTCCGATATGGCCAGGGAAAGCGAAATCTCGGTCAGCAGCGGCCGCCGGGCATGGCGGAGCATATCCCGCTCGGCGTGCGAAAGCCCCTTGTCCAGCGACCGGAGCGTGAGGTTGCGTACCACGCGCGCCACGTCATTAATGCTGCCGCTGGCCAGCAGTTCAGTGTTTTCCTTGAACCGCCTGGACCACTGAGCTTCTTCTGCATCGGCTGCGCCCTTGAGGATTTCCATCAGCTGCTGCAGCTGGGTCCCGTTCAGGACACGGCGCAGGCCGACGTCGCCCGCCTTGTCCTTGGGCACCCATACCTGAAGCTTGTTGGCGTGGATTTCCAGGACGAGGTACTCAGTCTCGACTCCGCGCACCTTGCGTGTGGCGACCCTGAGGATCGTTGCGGGGCCGTGATGGGGATGGACTACTGTCTGTCCTTCGTTAAACGTCAATGTGTTTCCCTTTGGCTGCATTGAAGCCGGACTCGTGGGGCGGCTGCCTGTCAGGCAGGAGCGTTCAGGGGACGGTTGTCCCGCCACCTGCCTGCCTTCTCAAGCGACAGTTATGACGGAACCGCGGAGCACGTACCCCGCACACCTGGCTGGGGGACCTGCGCCGCGAGTCTCACCGCTCTATTATTTCATGCTTCGGCCGCGTGGTCGCGGGTAGGACGGGAGGCCGGAGGCGCTTTCCGGCTATTCGCCGCGGACTGCTCCGCAAACGCCGAACGCCCCTTCCCTTGGCAGGGTCGGGGCGTTCCGCGGGGCGGCAGCGAAGGTTCTGCACGCCTCCTTAGGCGCGGTAGTAAACCGGTCCGGAGCCAACGTTGGCGGACTGGACAACCGTCTGGTTGCCGTTCCAGCCGCTGTGGATGGCCTGGCCGTCGCCGATGTAAATGGCGATGTGGGCCAGGCCCATGCCGCCGTCGGCGTAGTAGATCATGTCACCGGGCTCGGGGGTCGAAACCGGGGTGCCGTAGGCGGCCAGCTGGGCGGGTGCCAGGTCACCGACCTGGTGGCCGATGGAGCGCAGCGCCTGCTCCACCAGGACGGTGCAGTCCTGCGCGGCGCCGAGCTGGGCGTAGGCGGAGCTCAGCATGCTGGCGTTGCCGCCGATGGATGCAGCCGGTGCTACGGAGGTGGCCTGAGTGGTCACCGCGTAGTCCGTGTAGGACACGGGCGCCGGTGCAGCGTAGGTTTCCACCGGTGCGGTGTAAGTCTCGACCGGGGCATAGACCGCGGCGGGTTCAACGGCAACAGCAGGGGCAGCGGCTTCACCGACGACGGTGATGACGTCGCCCGGGTAGATGATGGAGGCCATGGACAGGCCGTTCAGGGCGAACACGCTGTCGAGGGAAACGCCGTAGTTGGCGGCGATCTGGCTCAGCGTGTCCCCGGGGACGACGGTGTGCGTGGTGGCTGCGGCGGCTGCGGGGGCTTCGGCCACCGGCGCTGCAACGGCCTCTGCCAGGGGTGCGGTCTGAACCGGTGCGGCTGCGGGTGCTGCAGGGGTGGAGTCGTTCACGACGACGCCGGCCTGGGCAGGGGCTGCCATGCCGAACATGAGGCCGGAGCCTGCTACGACGGCAGCGGCGGTTCCGCCGATGGTACGGGCTTTGCCCGGAGCGACCTTTGCGATGGTGGTCCAGACGCTGGTCTCGGCACAGTGGCGTCCGCGATTGGTTTTGATGAACAAGGAATTACCTCTCCCTATACCTGCGAGGTGAGCTGTCGGGTTCGGATGGGAGTCACCCGGCGAACGGTTCTCAACCGTTCGGCTTAACCCCAAGGATTCGAAAGGACCCAAAAAATTGGTTCCCCCGCCCCTGCCGTCGTGGTGCAAAAGGGTCCTTGGCTAGCGGCAGAGTTAGGTAACAAGCCAAGGCGCCGCATTAGGTTCTGCGGCATGCCAAGGACACTAACAGGCATTCCAGTTGTATTGCAATTCGATAACGGCGGCGTGTTGCCATTGTGTTTTGTAGGTCACGCATGTAAAAGAACAGTCGGCTTACCTTTCCTTTCACTGCAGCCACTTGGGTCTGGGCTCCCAGCCCGGGCGCCGACGGCCAAGCGGCCCCGGAGGATGTCCGCTCACCATGGGTCATTTTGGGTTTCGCGGGTCCGCGCCGGCTTGGCGGGAATACGCTTGAAGGCCCGGAACTGCAACGAAGGAGGCATGCGATGAGCGAACCATCCGGTGAGGGCGGGATGCACCTGCCCGTCGAAGGCGTAGTGCGGGAAGTAGTCATCCCCGCCGGGGTTGCCGGTGCTGCGGAACTGGTGATGGATGTGCGGTGTTATGCCGTGGCGCAACCAGCGGGGATCGTGATCATTGACACAGGATTGCCCGGAACGGAGGACGGCATCGCGGCGGCCGTCGAGGCGTTGGGAGGAACGTTCGGGGACGTAAGGGACATCGTGCTGACCCACCTGCACATGGATCACGTGGGATCGCTCTTCGCAGTTGCTGAGCGGGCGCCGCACGCTGCGATCTACGCGGGCGGGGAGGACTCAGCGGATATACGCGCCCCGCGGCGGGTGACGCCGATAGGCGAGGGGGCCGTCATTCAGGACTTTGGGGTCCTGGCCACTCCTGGCCATACAAAGGGCCACGTGAGTCTCTTTCACGAGCCAACCGGGACCTTGTTCATAGGTGATGCCGCTGCCACGGAGGGTGGCGAAGTGAACCGGGGGCCGGAGGCCTTTACGGCCGACGCCGCACTGGCTGAAGAGTCGCTGGAACGGATTGCGGACCTGGGCCCGGATCGGATTCTCTTCTCACACGGCGCCGAGGTGGCTTCCCCTGCTGACGCCCTGGCCCGGATGGTCGGCGGCCCGTACCACCGCGGCTAGGCTTCCGGGATCAGGCCCGGTTCCGGCGTGCAGTGAGCCAGATGAAGACTGCCCCGGCGGCGGTGGTTAGTACAGCTGCAGGCAGCAGCAGGGCCATGGGTGCAGTGCCGGAGGATACTCCGGCATACAGCAGCCAGCACACGGCCAGTGCGAGGCCGGCAGCGATTGCGCAGAACCGTGCGGATCTCCCGGCCCCAGCGCTGAGGAACGCGGCCACACTGGCGGGGCATGCGAACGAACCGCCCAGCACTGCACCGCCAATCAGGGTCCAGAGGATAAAGCGGGTTTCCCCGCCCGGCTCGACCGCGGAGGCAAAGCGCTGCTGGTAGTTCAGCAGGGCCAAGGCCATGCCGGTCAGGGCGCCGAGCGGGATCAGGAAAAACACAGACGTGCGGGCCCGGACGGGCGTGTTGCTCATGGGTCGACTCTAGCCGGGGTGGGTGGCGGCAACCCAGCGCAGCAGTGAGTAAAGCAGCTGGGTGGCACCGGGCATAAAGCCGGAACCATGGTGGTAAACGGGGTCCATGGTGGTGACCAGCAGGCGGGCAGGCTGGTTCACCTCGTCCAGGTACAGGAGGGCTCCGCTGTCCGTTCCGTCCTCTTCCATGGTGACCAGTGCGCGGGCACCCTCCGGGGGGTGCAGCAGCCCGTGGTGGTGCCAGTCCACTGCGCGCCGTGTGAAGAACTCCCACAGGGGATCCTCGGGCAGGCGCATCCTGGTACCGGTATCCATGCCGGTCCGCCAGGCCCAGAAGACCGTGGGGCGGAAGGTGTAGCTGACGCCGGGAAGCCAGTCCTCGACGTTGTTTTCGCCCAGTACGACCACAGTTTTGCCTGCGTCTTGGAGCGCTTCGCGGAGAGCGGGTTCAAAACGTGCCCGCTGTCCGGGGTGAAGCCGGTCGGCAACCAGCACAACGTCCAGCTCAGCCAGGTCCCCGGGAGTGGAGCCGGGCAGGTAGACCGATTTGATCCGATACGGCTGCAGCACCGGGTCTTCAAGCGTGCGCAGCGCCGGGAAGGTTCCGCAGTGCAGCAGGCCGATGCGTGGAGTGTTCATGCTGATACTTCCTCGGAAGAGCGGGAGCTGATGGTGCCGGTCCCGGCTCCCAGCCATGCGACGAGGTTCGGGCCGAGCCTCCTGGAGCTGTAGCGCTCGTCCGCAAAGCCCTCGAGGTCCAGGCCGCCATGGACCAGCACCTCGCCCTTGCCCAGCGGATAGGTGTAATCCAGGGGAAGGGAGTTCGGGCCAATGCCCGTGACGGCCATTGCGCCTTCGGGCAGCGGGGAATGGTAGCCGCGGCCGTAGAAGCCGGCCACGCCGATTTCCTGGAGCTGTTCATAGGTGTGGACCCCGGGGACACCGGTGCGGAAATGCAGGTCCCGGTAGTCCACGCCGTCCCAGACCGGATGGTCGGACAGGGCATGCGGGCGCAGGTCCCAGGGGCTGCGGTAGTCCAGCTTCAGCCACCGGCACAGGCCGTCGATGAATGGCAGGACCACCTGGCCGTTGACCAGGACGCGTCCGCCGTCACGGACAAACCCGGTCAGGTGTTCGCGGTGCTGGTGCAGCATGACGTGGTCGGCGGCGCCGCTGATGACCAGCGCGCCGGCGGAGAGGATTTTGCCCCGCCGGGCGGGATCGGCGAGGTCATAGGCGTCAGTGTCCTCAATGGCGCCCCGCCAGCCCGGGTCGCCGCGCCCGCGCATGGTCGTTGATCCGGCCAGCCGGATGATGGTCATGGAAGGTCCTTTCGGAGGTCGACGGCGCAGTCGCGCCGACAGGAGGGGCCGAAGTCGGGAACGGCGATGGTGCGGTTCCCGGAGACGGTGTCAACGGTGGGTGTACAGATCGGCAACCCGTAGACGTCCGACAATGCCGGTCCGGTCAGAAGGTCCTCCACCGGTCCCCAGCGGGTGTCATGGGCGCCGACAAAGAGCAGTGCGTTGCGGGAAACATGCAGGGCATGGTCCGGATGGTGGGTCGTCATGATGACTCCCATCCCTTCGGCCGCCAGCGAATCGAGGACGGTGAGGACCCGTGACTGGTTGCGCAGGTCCAGTGCGGAGGCGGGTTCGTCCAGCACCAGGAGCTCCGAGCCGGATGCCAGGGCCCGTGCGATCAGCACGAGCTGGCGCTGCCCGCCGGAAAGCTCCGAATAGTGCCGGTGCGCCCAGTCCGCCGCACCCACCCGTTCCATGGCTGCGCCGGCTGCCTCGCGGTCTTCGGCCCGCGGAACCTGATAGGCGCGCAGATGGCGGGTCCGTCCCATTAGCACCATGTCCTGCACGGTGAAGTCCGGTCCGGCCCCGTGGTCCTGCGGCACGTAGCCGATGGCAGGGCCGGCGGTGAGGGTCCCCTCCACTGGTTGGAGCAGCCCGGAAAGGCATTTGAGCAGGGTGGTCTTGCCGCGGGCATTGGGTCCCAGGATGGAGAGGATTTCTCCGCGTTCCATGCTGAAGCCCAACCCGCGGAAAAGCCAGGGGCGCAGCCTGGAGTAGCGGAACCCCAGGCCCTGGGCCTGCAGCAGGACAGATCCGGTGCCGGCAGCGGATACCGCCTCCGGGAGCAGTGACTTAGTTTCCATCGAACATTGCCTTCTTCTGGGAGCGGGCGAGCAGGGCCACGAAAACGGGTGCACCGATGATGGCCGTCAGGATGCCCAGGGGAATCTCGCTGCTGGTGATCGACCGGCTCAACGTATCGATCAGGATCAGGTAGGTGCCGCCGAGCAGCAGCGACACGGGGAGCAGCACGCGGTGGTCCGAACCGACCCAGAGCCTGGCCAGATGCGGAACCACCAGCCCAACCCAGCCCACGGCACCGGCGACAGCGACTGTTCCGGCGGTCATCAGCGCCACCGCGCAGAGCAGGAGAAGCCGCGAACGGTGCGGATTGACGCCCAAGGCTGCGGCGTCGTCGTCCCCCAGGGAGAGGACGTTGAGGCGCCAGCGCAGTGCCAGGACCACGATCGTCCCGATCCCCACGGGTACCAGGGCAATCAGCACTTTGTCGTAACTGGCCGCGGCAATCGAGCCGAGCAGCCAATGGACAATGGAGGGCAGCTCCGAATAGGGATCGGCGATGTAGGTCATGAAGGACACCAGGGCATTGAAGAAAGCCGCCACCACAATCCCGCCCAACACGATCATCAGCATCCGGCCGCCCTGCCCCAGCCGGGCCAGGAAGAGCACGAAGGCCAGGGCTGCGAGGCCGAAGCCGAAGGCGCCGCCCACCATCCAGGGCCCGGAGAGGCCGAGCGTGAGGATCAGCACGCCGCCGAACGAGGCGCCGGAGGTGACTCCGATAATGTCCGGACTCACCAGCGGGTTGCGGAACAGCGCCTGCAGGCAGGCACCGCCCAGGGCCAGCGCCCCGCCGACCAGGAACGCAAGCAGTACCCGCGGGAGCCGGACGTCCATGATGACGGTGGCTTCCTGGTCGGTCCACGTGCGCCGGAGCAACCCTTCGCCGCCGGGGAACAGCCCGGTGGCTTCACCGGCAAGGATCCGCAGGATTTCATTCGGCGGAACCCAGTACCGGCCCACAGCCATGGAAACGACGCCAACCACCACCAGCAGTACGGCACTGATGAGGACAGGATGGCGGCGCAGCAGGCCGTTCGGCGCGGCGGACCCGGCGGACCGTGCAGACGCGGCAGGCCCGGACGCCGGCGCGGGAACGTTTTCCCTGAGTCGCACGGTTACGCTTCGAAAACGCTGTAGCCGGCGCTGGCACGGTTCATGTCCAGCCGCAGGGCGGCGTCGATCTGCTTTTCGGAAACGTCGTAGTTGTAGAGATAGCTGATCTTCTCCCGCATGGTTGTGCGCAGATTGTGGTCCGTCAGCTCGGGGTGGTAGAGCTCGGCGGCCCACTGCCACATCAGCGGCGACTCCGCACAGGGCACCTCCCAGCGGTATCCGCCCAGCGGCGCCTTGTAGACACGCTTGTTGCGGACAGCGGAGACGGAAGCCAGGGAAGAATCCGCGTAGACGTCCGCCGGGGTGCGTGCGTCGAAGCCGCCCAGCGTGATGACCTCCGGATCCCACTCGATCAGCTGTTCGGCGCTGACGGTGTTGTCCGTGGACACATTGTCCGCCGCCATGTTCTGCCCGCCGGCCAGTTCCATCCAGTAGTGCATGTAGGAGGCTTTGTTCGAAGCGGAGTAGCCCTCACCGGACTGTCCCAGGTGGACAGCCCGCACCGGCGCGGAGACGGAGGCCAGTTCGGCCCCGAGCCTGTCGATTTCCGCGTGCATCCAGTCGGTGATTTCCGTTCCGCGCTGGGGCTTGCCGAGGATGTCTGCGAAGAGGTGAACCCAGGTCTCGAGGTACTCCTGTGTTCCATAGAGCAGGCAGACGGTCTTGAAGCCGGCATTCTCCAGCGGCTCCACGAGGCCCTCGCCCTGGTCCGCCCACTGGAAGACGACGTCGGGGGCCAGTTCCGTGATGGTCTCAATATTGGGGGTGAAGCTGGAGGGGGAGATGGTGGTGGTCGTCTTGGATTCCGGGAAGATCTCACCGAACAGGCCCTGTTGGTTGGCCTGGCGCGTGGACTCGTTGATGCCGGCGATCCTGCCGTACCCGCCGTCGACGGCTGCGATCATGGACGGCGACGGAATGACCGTGGTGGCGATCCGCTGAACGGGTGCATCGAACGTGATGGTCTTCCCCCGCATGTCGGTGACCGAGAACCCCGCACCCGACGCCGCCGGGGAACCGGTGCCCGAAGCGACGGTTTCCCGGGTGGAGCAGGCGCCAAGGGCGAGGCTGAGCAGTCCCAGGCCCGCCCCGCCCAGCAGGGTTCGGCGGGAGGTGAGGGACTGCTTGGGGGTAAGGCGAGACAACTTGGACTCCATTCGGACAACGAACGTTGGTAAGGCTTGCCTAACGGCAAGACAAGAAATCATATTAGCCAACAAAAGTGTGACGTTATTCCAATATGACGCCTGCGGTCGCCGATGAGAGGGAGCTAACAGTGTTCCTTTTTATGAATTACTCAGAATAACTGGTACCGTCGTATCAACGTTGCAGCACTTGGTGGGGTCCCTCAGGACCAGCAACACCCCCCCACGGCGCCTTTCTGTCCGCCCCATTTCCCACATACCGGGCAGCGTTGCCAACGCCCCGCCCCAAGGAGTTACCCCATGTTCAAAACCAAAAACCAGACCCCGGATTCCACTCGCTGCGCACGGTTCACCAGCCCCTTCGGCGGAAGCTATGTGGCAGTCTTCGACCGTTCGCAGGCGGTGCCGGGGACCAGCGGAGGCAGCTACACCGGCGCCTTCCCCCGCGAGTCTCAGGGCTATGGGGTCGACAACTATGTAGCGCGTTTCGATGTCCCGGCATTCTCTGCCGGCAGCCGGCGAGGCAGCTACGTTGACGTTGAGTCCTAACCGCCCGGCCTGACTTCAGAGCCCTTTCGGCTGCCTTGGGGCGGCTGCGGTTGAGACCGGTTCCGGCAGTACCGCCGGCAGGGGAACCCGTGGCCGCCTCGAGTTTGAACTCGACGTTTGACTGCGTACGCCTTGACCCCCCAGCAACAGCGGAGCGTACTGTCGATGTGTGGCGGAGAGCCCAAAACCTGGACCAGCCGGGAGCATGTCCCGGCCCTCACAGGTGGTCTTCCTGGGGTTCGTTGTAGCTGCCCTGTGCGGAACAGGGCTGCTGATGCTGCCGGCGTCCGCAGCCGGACCCGGGGCGGTTTCCTTTTCGGACGCACTCTTCACCTCTGTTTCCGCGCTCTGCGTGACGGGTCTTTCGGTAGTGGAAACTCCCGTCTACTGGTCGGGCTTCGGGCACGCCGTCATTCTGGCCCTCATACAGGTCGGCGGGCTCGGCGTCATGACCTTCGCGTCCATCGTCGGACTGGCGGTGATGGGCAGGTTTCGGTTCCGGTCCCGGCTCCAGGCAATAGCGGAGAGCCGAAGCCCCGAGCTGGACAGTGCACCCAAGGTTATTGCCGGCGTCGTCCGCATCTCCCTGATCACCGAAGGCGCCGTGGCCCTTCTGCTCGCGCTGCGCTTGTGGCTGGGTTACGGCAAAGCGCCGGGGGAGGCCGCGTGGCTGGGGATCTTTCACGCCGTTTCGGCCTTTAACAACGCTGGTTTCGCGCTGTTCGGCGGGAATCTGGAGGACTTTGCCTCGGACCCGCTGGTCTGCGTGCCCGTCGCAGCGGCCGTCATCATCGGGGGATTGGGGTTTCCTGTGCTGGTCCAGCTTCGCCGCGCCTGGAACCGGCCGCTGGCGTGGACCATCAATACCCGCATGGTGCTCTGGGGAACACTGATCCTGCTCCCGGCCGGCACCCTCTACATAGCTGTCTGCGAGTGGGGCAATCCCGCCACCCTGGGAGCCCTGGACTGGCCATCGCGCATCCTTGCCGCGTTCTTTATGTCGGTCCAGACCCGTACCGCCGGTTTCAGCAGCATTGACGTTGCTGACATGGACCCGCTTTCCTGGGCGGGGATGGACGCGCTGATGTTCATCGGCGCGGCGCCCGCCGGAACCGGGGGAGGGATCAAGATCACCACCTTTGCCGTACTGGTGTTCATCGTCGCCGCCGAGCTTCGGGGCAATGCCGAAGTCACCGCCCTGGGCAAGGCGCTTCCCGCGTATGCCACACGCCAGGCCCTCGCCGTCGTCCTTCTCGCTGCCGCATTGGTTGGTGTTTCCACCCTGGTGCTGATGGGGATCAGCGATTACTCCCTGGACCGGGTGCTCTTCGAGACAATTTCCGCCTTTGGCACGGTTGGCCTCTCAACGGGCGTGTCTGCGAACCTTCCCGTGCCGGGAGAGCTGATTCTGGTCATACTGATGTTTGTGGGCAGGCTCGGCCCCCTCCTGCTGGCATCAGCGCTGGCATTCCAGGAGCGGAAGCTGCAGTACCGCCTGCCGGAGGAAAGGCCGATCATTGGCTAGGCTCAAGATCTTCATGGGTCGGGACCTGGACCGGGTTACCGATACGGACGCGGTTGCCGTCATTGGACTGGGGCGGTTCGGGCAGGCCCTTGCGCTGGAACTCATGGCCAGCGGTGTCGATGTGCTGGGTATCGACGGGCAGCAGGACGTGGTGCAGGGCCTGGACGGCAGGCTTACCCATGTAGTCGCTGCCGACGCGACCAGGGGAGACGTGCTGCGGCAGCTTTCAGTTCCCGAATTCGACCGCGTGGTGGTTGCCATTGGCGGGGACGTCGCGGCCAGCATCCTGACCGTATCCCTGCTGCTGAGCTTCGACATTCCGCAGATCTGGGCCGAGGCGGTCAGTGAACCGCACGGGACAGTCCTGCAGCAGCTCGGAGTGCATCACGTGATTTACCCCGAGAAGGACATGGGACGCAGGGTGGCCCACCTGGTGCAGGGAAGCATGCAGGACTACATTCCGCTGGGCGGGGATTTCGCCGTCGTTGAGACATCTCCGCGGCGGGCCGTTGCAGGCTCAGCGATCTCTGAAGCGCAGACGCGCCGGCGTTTTGGCGTGGAGATCGTAGCCATCCGCAAAAACGGCGGCGGCTGGCTGTTCGCTGATCCGGACATGCACATCGAAGAAGGCGATGAACTGCTGATTGCCGGGCCCACCCGCAAGGCGGAGGCCTTCAGCCGCCTGTAAGCCCGGCGCCGCACCCGGCCCACGCCGGCGCGTCCTTAGGCCAGGGACATAAACAGCTTCTGCATTTCCTTGCGGTCCATGGACGGGTTCTCACTCGTGAGGCACTGCTCAAGCCCGGAAGCGATGATGGCGAAACCGGCGCGGTCGATCGCCTTCGAGACAGCCGAGAGCTGGGTCACGATGTCCTTGCAGTCACGGCCCTCTTCGAGCATGCGGGTTACGGCCGCGAGCTGGCCCTGGGCGCGCTTGAGCCTGTTGATGATGGGGGCGGTGTCATCGGTTTCGAGCTGCATATGTGTACTCCTGGTTCTCGTCCGGTCCATCGTATACCCCCTTGGGTAATTTGCATACCCCGGGGGGTATACGTACCGTGGAGAGTGTCCGGGACAAACGTCCGGGGTTTGTGTTTTATGAAGGAGAACATCATGTGCCGTGCCGTCAATTGCCGCAGCTGCGGAAAGTCCACCTGGGCCGGGTGTGGCAACCATGTGCAAGAAGTCATGAGGCACATCCCGAAAACTGAACGCTGCACCTGTGATCCCAACGCACCCAAGCAGAAGGCTGCCGGATCGGGCTGGCTGGCGAAGCTGTTCGGCCGCTAGAGTCCGCGGACGCCGTCGGGCAGGTCAGGCGCATCGAATTTTTGGCGGTCGCATTCCGCCCGCAGGGCGGGATACGTCTGCGCGATGAGGTCCAGGATGCGGTTGCGAACCACCAGGTAAGCTTCACCGACACCCACCACCCCCTTGAACCCCTTGAGCTCCTCCTCGTAGGAAGTCTGCCTGTGCCTGAGATAGTTCACGGTCATGCGGTCCCGCCGCGCCTGGGACGTGCGCGGACCTGCGGGTGGCTGGTTCCGGCGCAGCCGGGCGTTATAGTGTTCCAGCGCTTTAGCCTGCACCTCGTCCCAGGGCTCGGGGACAATCCGGAGTTCCAGGCTGTGCGCCAGGGCCACGGCTTCCTTCTTCTTTGCCAGGGCACGTTCCCGGGCAGCCAGCTGCCGTTTCCGGGACGCTTCCCGGGCCTGGCGAAACTCCTCGGTTTCCTCGACAGACTCCACGCGCTCCAGGGCATAGAGCTTCATGGGGGCCGCCTTACGGGAGAAAGGATTGCGGGCCGTGCGGTCGGGCTCGGGAAGGAACGCCTTGATCTGGGTGTCGGTCCACCCGCGGTCCTGCTTGAGGTCCGCCGCAATGAGGAACCCTTCGCTCCCGGCGGGCTTGGGTCGGGGCGGATGGTGCTTTCCTCGGGACATTGCGGCTTCTTACATCTGGTGCGGAACAGGGCGTCCTCCAGTCTAGTGAGGCCGCGGCCAAGCGGCGAAAAGCGCCGCCCCCGGGGGCGGCCCCGGGGCGGCGCCCCCCGCGATACATTTCCCAGCCCGGGGGAGGCCCCCCCCTACGCCCCCCCCCGCCCGGGCGCGCGCGGGGGCCCCCCCCCCGCCGTCGTTCCTTTGCCCTGCCGGGGCTAGGAACCCCCGTAGGCCCGCGGCAGCTTGATGCCGCGTTCCTCCATGACCAGCCGCAGCCGGGTCGGGTAGTCGGTGATGATGCCGTCCACGCCGAGGTCGATGAGGTAGTTCATGACGGCCGGATCGTTGACCGTCCAGGGGACAATCTTCAGGCCGAGCTCATGTGCCTCGGCGACCATCTGCCGTGTCACCGACGTGTAGATGGGGGAAATGACGTCGTATCCCTGTGCTGCCGCGGCCTTGGCGACTGAACCGTCATAGTCATCGATGTCGATTCCGCCAAGGATCGGTGCTGCACCCGGCTGCCCAACTTCCAGGGTCTCCGGCGCGGCCGCGAGCGCCACCCGGGTCAGGTTCGGAGCAATCCGTCCCACCAGGTTCAGTGCAGACCAGTCGAACGACTGGACGGTAACGCGGTCCGACATCCCTGAGCGCCTGATTTCGCGAACCACCGCACGGGTCAGCGCGGCCATTTCCGGGCCGCCGGCACGGCCTTCCTCCACTTTGGTTTCGATATTGAAGCCCACACCGCGGGCCCTCATCTCCCGCACCAGGGCGAAGACGTCCCTGAGCTCGGCGATCCTGTTGCCTTCCACAACCTGCTGCTCCGGATAGCCCGGAAGCTGCTGGAAACCGCAGTCCAGGGTCTTCAGCTGCGCCAGTGTCAGTTCCGCTACCCGGTCGCCCACATAGGGGAACTCCGGATCGTTTGCGGTGGCCGGAGAGGTGTCGCGGCATTTGGTGTCCAGGATGACATCGTCATGCCACACTATGACGGCTCCGTCCTGGGAGAGGTGTGTATCCAGTTCCAGGGTGCTGACGCCCAGTTCCAGGGAGTGCCGGAAGGCGGCCAGCGATTCCTCGGTATATTCACCCCGGCCCCCGCGGTGCGACTGGAGGTCCAGGGCGGAGCGTTCAGCGCCGGCCCGCATTTGTCCGACCATGACGTCGAAAATGTGCGTGTCCTCGTAGAACCCGCCCAGCTGCGAGGAGCCGGGACCCATCGCGGTCAGGGGCACGTCCAGTGCGGTGTGCCCGTCAGTCGTCCAATCCACCGAGAAGACCTGGTCCGAGTTTGCCACCGGCAACGGGCCGTCCTCAGCCGATATGCCGTCGCCGGACTCATCCTCCTCATCATTGAAGGCTTCGATGGTCATGCCGCCGGTCTGGTGGTCGCCGACGACGATCAGCAGGGTATTGCCGTCAGCTTCTGCGAAGTTGCGTGCGACCTCGACTGACTGTTCAAAGGCGATGCCGGCTTTGATCGTCAGCGCGGCGTCGTTGACGTGTGCCATCGAATCGATGCCCTCGTCCTCAACCATCAGGAAGAACCCGGGGTCGACGTTCCCGCCGCCACCGCTGCCGTGACCCCCGCCTCCGTGGCGGGCTGCGGCAGCCCCGCTGTCCGGCGCAGTCAGCAGCTCCAGTGCCTTTTGGGTCATGGTGGTCAGGGGGACGGAGGGCTCGTAGATTTCCTCCACGTCGTCGCCGTACTGGAACATCTCCTCATTGGCGAACAGGCCCAGGACCTTGGGCCCCTGCGCCTGCAGCAGTCCTGCTTCGTCCCATACGTATTCGTAGCCGTCGGCCTGGGCCTGTTCCACCAGGTTCACTGTTCCGGTGCTTTCTTCCGCCGGGTCTTCGGGCGGGTTGTCCGGATGCTTGCCGGGGTTGCCCACCGGGTACCAATGGTCCTCACCGCCGCCCAGAATGATGTCCGGCCGGCTCGACTCGAGGAACTGGCGGGCGATTTCGCTCTGTTCGCCGCGGTCCGCAACATGGGCTCCGAAAGCTGCCGGCGTGGCGTCGGTGACCTGCGCCGTAGTCACCAGCCCGGTGGACTTGCCCAGTGCCGCAGCGATTTCCAGCGCAGTGGGAACGGGAACACCGTTCAGGTCGACGCCGATGGCGCCGTTGTAGGTCTTCACTCCGGTGGACATGGTGGTTGCCGCCGCAGCCGAGTCGGTCACGAAGGTCTCCGGATCTGCCGAGTTGGTGTGGACCAGGCCCAGCTCGGGCAGCGAGTCCATGACCAGTTCACCGGTCAGGCCGACGTGGGAGAGCCGGATGGCGTTGCGCTGCGCGGTTCCCATTCCGTCGCCGACCATCAGGATGATGTTCTTCGCGGCCTGCGGTTCCTGCGGGGTTTTATCCTTCCGGTGTCCGGCCTGTTCCAGTCCTGCCGCCTGATCGCCCGGCGGAGCAGTGGCAACGGTGCCTCCGCTGCAGCCGGAAAGGATGAGACCGCCCAGTATCGCCGTCGTTACGGCCAGTTTTCCCTTGTTCATTTGTGTTTTCCCGTCTCAGAGTGCGCGAGTGGTGACGCCTTCCCCCCTGTACAAGTGGGTCAACACTCAATACGCAAGACAGGACTGTCAACAGCAGGACGCACATTCCGCGGGTCTGTCCGGACAGATTTCCGGCCGGTCCAGGGCCTACTCGAACCGGGACGGATCCCCGGTGCCGACGCGCACTACCTCTGCGATACCGGAGGAAAAGTCGATCACGGTTGTCGGGTCGGGGCCGCAGTGACCGGAATCCACGACGCCGTCCACCTCGTGTTCCAGGCGGTCCTGGATTTCCCATCCCTCTGTCAGGGCTTCCTCCTGGCCGGGCAGCAGCAGCGTGCTGGACAGCAGCGGCTCGCCGAGATCCTCCAGGATCGCCTGCACCACCTTGTGGTCCGGAATCCGGACGCCGACGGTCTTTTTCTTGGGATGCAGCAGCCGCTTGGGCACTTCCCTGGTGGCGGGCAGGATGAACGTGTAGCTGCCCGGCGTCACCGACTTGATGGCCCGGAAAACGTCGTTGTCCAGCTGGACGAACTGTCCCAGCTGGGCAAAGTCGCGGCAGACCAGGGTGAAGTGGTGCTTGGCATCCAGCTGGCGGATAGTACGGATCCTGTCCAGGGCGTCCCGGTTGCCTACCTGTGCACCGAGGGCATAGCAGGAGTCCGTGGGATAGGCGATGAGCCCTCCGTCGCGCAGCATGGCCGTGATCTGGCTGACTGTGCGCGGCTGGGGATTGTCCGGATGAAGATCGAAATAGCGGGCCATGCCACGAGCTTACGCGGCCGGGCCACCGGATGGGCGCCGTGCGGGGCCAGCCGCCCTGCGCACACTGGACTCCGGCGGCCGCCGAAACCATACTTCACCGCATGAGCACACCCGAAGCGGTGCGGTCCCCGCGGGAGAAAAGCCTCATTCTCCTGGAGGCGGCGCTCGGGGCCGCCTCGCTGGGCTCCGGAACCCTCCTGGCCCTGCGCCCGGACGGTGCCTTCCTCCATTCCGGTCCCTCGGTACTGCGGAACACTCCGTTTCACAGCTGGCGGATGCCGGGACTGCTCCTTGCTTCCGGCTTCGGCGGGGGATACCTCCTGGCAGCCTTCCTGCAGTTGCGCCGGCACCGCTGTGCGCGGGCAGCCGGCATGGCAGCCGGATCGGCCCTGGTGGCGCTTGAGGCCTGGGAAGCCGTGTGGATCGAGTATCAGCCGCTGGTTGCCCTCTATGCGGCCGCCGGAGGGACCGTGGCGGTGCTGGCCTGGAAGGGCTAGGAGTCCTCCGGCGTTTCGATGGACACCATCCAGCTCGTGCCGAACCGGTCGGTCAGCATGCCAAAGAGATCGCCCCATGGGGCCCGCTCGAGCGGCAGCTGCATGGTGCCGCCGTCGAGCAGCCTGTCCCAGTAACCCCTCAGTTCCTCTGCGTCGGTGCCGCTGAGGGAGATGGAGTAGCTGCTGCCTTCATCAAGTTCCATGCTGTTTGGTGTATCTGAACCCATGAGGACAAACCCGTTGTCCGTGGTGAGGGAGGCATGCATTATCTTCTCTGCCTCGGAAGGATCGTCACTGGCATGCATTTCCGCGAAGGAAGTCATCTCCAGTGTGCCGCCAAAGACGTGCTGGTAGAAGGACATCGCTTCGGCAGCGTTGTCCCGGAAGCTCAGATAGGGGTTCATGAGGCTGGACATAGTGAGGTCCCTTCAAGTTGGTCCTGGGTAGATGGGCGGGGCTCTGATGGGTCAAAAGTATGCGCTTGGCCACACCGCGGCGGAAGGGGTCCGCAAAAATCCGCTTCCTGCCGGGGGATTGGTCTGCTGTGCCCTCTTCCCGGAGGCATTGCCCCGGCCCGTGCCCGTCGTAACGTAGAAAAGTTGGGTTAGGCAACCTTATTCAATTTCTGCGGGACGTAAGACGGAGTGGACAGTGGCAGCAGGCCAGAGCGAAGGGAACCGGCAAGGGGTGCAGGGGAGGCTGTGGACCAAGCCGTTCAGCCTCGCCGTGGGGGTGAACTTCTTCATCTCCCTGGCGTTCTACCTGCTCATGACCTCGATGGCCCTCTATGCGGTCCAGCGGTTCTCCGCCTCCGACACGGCAGCCGGCCTGACGGCAGGCGCATTTGTGCTCGGTGCGTTGGCCGCGAGGATCTTCGCCGGGAAGTTCCTGGATTTTGTGGGCCGGCGCCGGATGCTGCTCACCGGACTCTTTTTCTACACTGCGGCCTCCCTCCTGTACATCCCGGCCGACAGCCTGGCACTGCTGATCGCCATCCGGGTTATTCACGGTGCGGCGTTCGGGATGGCCAGCACGGCTATCAGCGCCTCCGTCATGGCCCTCATTCCGGTCGGGCGCAGGGGAGAGGGGACCGGGTACTTCAGCATTTCCAACACGCTGGCGACCGCCGTCGGGCCCTTCCTGGCAGTGCTCCTGGTGGACCGCACCAGTTATGACGTCCTGTTCATGGTCACCACAGGCTGCGCGGGTGCTGCCCTGGCGGTGGCTTTGCTGCTCCGGCTGCCCGAACGCACCCTGACGCCGCATGAGCTGGCGGCCAAGTGGCGGATGCGTCCGTCGGACGTCTTCGAGCCGCGCGCAGCAGCCGTTGCTTCGGTCATGCTCGTCGCCGGAGTGGCCTACTCCGGAGTGCTCACATTCCTGAACTCCTATGCGCAGGACCGGGACATGGTGGCGGCCGCCTCGGCCTTCTTCCTGATCTACGCCGGAATCGTGCTGCTCTCACGGTTCGTGGTGGGCAGGATCCAGGACTCACGGGGTGATAACGCCGTCGTATATCCGATCCTGGCGTCCTTCGCCCTCGGGCTGGGCCTGCTGGCGTGGGCTCCGAACGGCGCGGTTCTTGCCTTGGCGGGCGCCTTCGTGGGGCTGGGTTTCGGTGCGCTCATGCCCACCGCACAGGCAATTGCGGTCACGGTGGCTCCCGACCACCGGATGGGGATCGCAACCTCCACATTCTTCCTGGTCCTGGATGCGGGCATCGGCCTGGGCCCGTTCCTGCTGGGTCTGCTCATTCCGCTGACCGGCTTGACCGGCATGTACGCCATCCTGGCCGGGATGGTAGCCGCCTCCATGGTGCTCTACCACTTCGTCCACGGACGCAGGCAGCAGCCCGGGGCACCGGGATAGCCCAGCGGCTGCACAACGCTGACAAGGCGGCACCGGCGCGATAGCCTGCCTGGATGGCAGCGAAGGCGACAACCATTTCCGTTCCCGGGCCCGACGGCGAGCGCGACGTCAGGATCTCCAGTCCGGACCGTGTCCTGTGGCCGGAGCTTGGGTTCACCAAACTGGATCTGGCCGAGTACATCAAGGCGGTTGGTTCGGCGTTCGTTGCCGCCAACGGGGACCGGCCGCTTTCGCTGCAGCGGTTTCCGGAAGGAATCGACGGGGAGCAGTTTTTCTCGAAGAACCCGCCCAAGGGTGCCCCGGCCTACGTGCGCGATGTCAGGGTGGTCTATCCAAGCGCCCGTTCCCACCCCCAGCTGGTCATCGACGAACCCGCCGCGGCTGTCTGGGCGGTGCAGATGAACACCGTCGTCTTCCATCCGTGGCCTTCCCGTGCCGGCAACTCCGATAACCCGGACCAGCTGCGGATCGATCTTGACCCCCAGCCGGGGACCGGCTTTGACGACGCCGTCCCCGCCGCCCTGGCACTGCGTGAGGTTCTCTCCGAAGCCGGCCTTGACGCCTTCGTCAAGACGTCGGGCAACCGCGGACTCCACGTTTTCGCCCCCATCGAGCCTGTCCGGGAGTTCCAGGATGTCCGGCACGCTGTAATCGCCGCAGCCCGGGAACTGGAACGGCGGATGCCGGAGCAGGTGACGACGTCGTGGTGGAAGGAAGAGCGCGGCAAAAAAGTCTTCGTCGATTTCAACCAGGCGAACCGGGACCGGACCATGGCAGGTGCCTATAGTCCGCGCGCACTGGCGCACGCACCTGTTTCCACACCGGTCACTTGGGATGAACTGGAAAGCGTGGACCCCGGAGCGTTCACCGTCCTGACCGTCCCGGGACGCCTTGCCTCGGCGGGAGACCCCTGGGGAGCAATGTACGAGCGACCGGGGACGATCGACGCCCTGCTCGAGTGGTGGCAGCGCGACCTCGATGCCGGGCTGGGAGAACTGCCGTTCCCGCCGGACTACCCCAAGATGCCGGGGGAACCGCCGCGGGTCCAGCCAAGCCGCCGCAGGATGGAATAGCACGGGTGACTTAAATCACACCAGCAACGGGAAGCGCGGGCCGCACCCGGCGGTTAACCATGAGTGGCAATTGCACCAGACAGAAAGCAGCACTCATGAGCATCAGCAGCACCGACCTCCAGAACGAGTTCGTCGTGGACAACGCAGCCTTGGACACTCTCTTCCTGGAGGCACGCACGGCAAACACCTTCAGTGCCGAGGAGGTTTCCGATGAGCAGCTGCGCGCGATTTATGAGCTGACCAAGATGGGTCCGACGTCGATGAACATCCAGCCGATGCGGATCACCTGGGTGCGTTCCGGGGAAGCACGCGAACGGCTCGTGAAGCACATGGCTGAGGGCAACCAGGCAAAGACTGCTGCAGCCCCGGTGGCAGCCGTGCTCAGCTTCGACACCGAGTGGCATGAAGGCTTCCCGACCTTCTTCCCGCACGCTGCGGACCGCAAGGCCATGTTCGACGGCAACGAGGAACTGCGCACCGTCATGGGCAACAACAACGCCCATATGCAGGCTGCCTACTTCATCATGGCCGTCCGCTCAGTTGGCTTGGCCGCCGGACCGATGGGCGCTTTCGACGCCGCGGGCATCGATGCCGAGTTCCATTCCGGCACCAGCCAGCGCACCTTCATGGTCGTCAACATTGGCAAGCCGGGCGAGAACGCCTGGTTCGACCGCCTTCCCCGTTACGACTTTGACGCCGTAACCACCACCGTCTAGTTTTCCAGGCGGGAAAGGACCGGCTGCGGCCGGTCCTTTCTGCGTTTCCGGCACGCATTCTGCCCGCTGCCGGCCAGGACTCCCGTGCCGCCTTCTCCGCCGGCGGCTGGGATGGGAGGATGGCAATGGCCGAAAGGCAGGACACATGGCGACAATCACCGTGGTAATCCCTTCCCGAAACGATGCACCGTTCCTGGCCCGTTGCCTGGAAGCCCTCAGCTGCCAGACCAGGCCGCCGGATGAAATCCTGGTCGTGGACAACGGCTCCACTGACAACACTGCCGCTGTCTGCGAGGCAGCCGCCGTCCGGAGAATCACCGAAAACGTGCCGGGGATAGCGGCGGCCACAGCCTGCGGTTTCGACGCCGCCGGCGGTGACGTCCTCGCCCGGCTCGATGCCGATTCGGTACCCCCGGCGAACTGGCTTGAACGGCTGGAAGGCCTGCTGGGAGCCACAGGCGAGCTCACGGCCGTCACCGGACCGGGGGATTTCTACGGCGGCAACCGGGTCACCCGGTGGATCGCCGAGCATCTTTACATTGCCGGCTACCGCTGGTCCATGAACCTGCTGCTCGGCCACCCGCCGCTCTTTGGCTCGAACTTCGCCATGCGCTCCTCCATGTGGAAACGGCTGAGCGAGGCAGTCAAGCGCAGCGACGAACGTATCCACGACGACCTGGACATCAGTTACCACATCGCACCGGATATGGATGTGGTGTGGGTCGACTCCCTCCGTGTGGGGGTGAGCGCCCGTCCGCTGGAAAGCTGGAAGGGACTTGGGCGGCGTCTGTCGATGGCATGGCATACTTTCCGCGCCGAATTCGCGGAGGAAGCTCCGCTGAAACGGCGGCGGATGCGGCGGCAGCGGGCTGCCCCCAACGACCGCGCCGCCGCGCCCGAAACGGACTGATCCGCACTCGTCCGTACACCGGCCTGCGCGTTAGGCGGCCGGGTTGGAAGCCCGTTCATAAAGCGAAAGCAGATCCTGGGTGAGCTGGTGCGGATTCGTTTCGCACGGACTGTGCCCTCCCCGGTAGACGGCCAGCCGGGCGCCGACGGCGGACGCTAAGTCAGCATGCGCCTGGTTCGGCCAGATGTCATGCTCACCCACCGCCACGAGTTTGGGAACGGCGGCCTCGGCCAGCTGGGCGGCGAAGTCAGGAACATCACGCAGCAACCCCATAATGTCCTGGACAGACTCCCGCCGGGTCAGGGCAAAACGCTGGTGGACAAAGCGCATCCTGGCCTGCGGGACCCGGACAAAATTCCGTTTGACACCCCAGACGACCAGCGTGGCGCTCAGTTTCGAGGGCACCAGCGCAGCGAACGGACCCAGGACCGGGACTGCCCGGAACGAAAGGCCGGCGACAGGCGGTGTGCTCATCAGAACGACGCTGCGGAAGGCATCGGGCCGGCGCAGCACTCCCAATGCCGAGACGACGCCGGAAAACGAATGCCCCAGCACATGCGCCGGGCCGTTCAGTCCGGCGAGGACAGCCAGCAGATCCGCCACGTAGAGCTGGTAGTCGTAGTGCCTGCCGGGAGGATCCAGGTGCTCCGGGCCGGCTCGTGCGGACTCGTACTGTCCGGCAATGTCGTAGGACAGGACGTAGTAGCCGTTCGCCGCCAACAGCGGCATGACCAGCGAAAAATCCTCCTTGGACCCCATCACGCCGGGCACGAGGACGACGGCGGGTGAGGCGGGGTTCCCCATTGCAAGGGCGGCAAGTGATCCGCTGGGAGCCGTGAGCTGAACGCGGCGGGATCCGGCGGGCGGCACCGACCAGTCGATATCGGGGAGACGCGAGTCCAGGACGGCAGCAGGTGGGGAAACGCCCCAGGAACCGCCGCCGGACGCTTTCCAGCTGTCCTCCAGGGAAGCCATACCTAACGATAGCCAGCGCCTTGCCCGGCCGGGACTACCGGAGGCCCTTTACACCTTCCCGAAGCGAAGATCACAATGACGGCATCCAACTGCAGTCGCAGCGGAGACCCGTCCCACCCCGCAGGAGGGTAAGTCATGGAAAGTCCTACGCCCCGACCCGTTCCGGACCAGGGCATCAAAGACAAGCACCGTAAGCTCTGGGCCCTGGGTGACTACGGTGCAGTTGCCCGTGAGGTTATTCCCTCACTGGGTCCCATCCTGGTCAACGAGGCCGGAATCAAACCCGGGGACTACGTCCTGGACGTCGGTGCCGGAACGGGCAACGCCGCCATACCGGCTGTTGCCGCCGGAGCCTCAGCCGTGGCCCTGGACCTCACGCCCGAACTCATTGAACTGGGGAAGCTCAACGCACAGGAGCGCGGCGAGGAACTTCAATGGATGGTGGGCGACGCCGAGGACCTTCCCTTTGAACCAGGAACATTCGATGCCGTGATTTCGTGTGTTGGCGTCATGTTTGCCCCGAACCACGGGCAGGCTGCCGCCGAACTGGCCCGGGTCACCCGTGAAGGCGGCACTGTGGCGCTGCTGAACTGGACCCCGGAAGGCTTCATCGGGGAGATGTTCAAGATCATGCGTGAATACCAGGTGCCGGCCCCGCCCGCATCACCCGGACCTCCCATGTGGGGCCATGAGGACTACGTTGCTTCCCTCATGGACGGCCTGCTGGAAGGGCTGGTCAGCCACCGGGAGGTCCTGACAGTGAACAGGTTCGCTGAGCCGGACCACTTCCGGGAGTTCTTCAAAACGAACTATGGTCCCGCCGTCGGGGTGTATCAAGGCCTGGGCAAGGACATCGAGCGAAGCGCGGCGCTGGACCGTGAGCTCTCCGGGCTGGCCGAACGGTATGCACGGAGCACGGAGGACGGAATGGAGATGGACTGGGAGTATCTCCTCCTGCGCGGCAGTGCGCTTGGATCCTGACCGGCGGACGTTTTTCCACGCAGCCGGGCCGGGGATAGACTCTGACGTGCACCTCTCGTGAGCTTAGGAGTCGACCTTGTCCCGGAAACGCCGGCCCAATAAGTACGTTTACCGCTCGATTGTTCTGGCGGGCGTGGCAGCGGTCAAGCTGTTCCGTGTCCCGGTCATCGCTTCGGGAGTTGAGCACTTTCCAGCCGATGAAGTCATCAAGGGCCTGGACCGCAAGGTGGTGCCCGGCAAGGGAGCCGTTGTTGCCATCACGCACTTTGGGTACCTCGACTTCGTGTTTGCCGAATACCTGATCTGGAAGCAGATCAAGGTGCACATGCGCTACCTGGTCACCAAGAAGGCAGCCCGGAAGAAGTTTGTTGGTGCGGTTTGTGAATGGTGCGAACACATTGTCGTTGACCGTTCAGACGGCGCAGCCGCTTACACCGAATCGGTGGAGAAACTGCACCGCGGCGACTACCTTGCAGTGCTTCCGGAGGCAGGCGTGAGCCGGAGTTTCACGGTCCGGCAGCTGAAGACGGGCGCCGTCCGCATGGCGGCCGAAGCGGGCGTGCCCATCATTCCGGTGTCGGTGTGGGGTGGACACCGGATGCTGACACGCGGCCATGGCCTGAGCGTGAAGGCAGTCTGGAAGACCCCTGTCCGGATCCATGTGGGCGAACAGCTCTGGGTGGATCCGAACGCCTCAGTTACTGAGGAAACCGTGCGGTTGCAGAAGGTGCTGCAGGCTGGAATCGATGAATGCATTGACACATATCCGGAAGAGCCGCCTGCCGGTGCCTGGTGGATGCCCGTCAGCCGGGGCGGCTCGGCCATGACCCCCGAGGAGCAGGTCATCCTGGACGAAGCGGACCGCGCCAAGTACAAGATCACCGGGTAGCGGGTCCGGCGATGTCCTTTCCCCGCCGGGCATCGGTCCCTGTCCGCACCCGCCTTGCTGACGGTCGGGAACTGCTCTACTTTTTTGACGGCGAGCGCGACGGCGAGGGACGGCCACCCGCGTCCCTCCCGGACGACACCCGGGAGCTTCCCGCACGGCCCGCGACACCCGGGCTGCGCTATGACCGGCTCCTCGGGGAGTGGGTGTCCTATGCCGCGCACCGCCAGTCCCGCACGCACCTGCCCCCGGCCCGGGAATGTCCGCTCTGCCCGTCCTCGGACATCCGTGCCACGGAAATTCCGGCACGGGACTATGACGTGGCGGTCTTCGAGAACAGGTTTCCGGCCTTCGGGCCGGGGACCGACGGGCAACTGCGCCCTGCGGACGGGGCTTTCGAGGAACTTCCCGCCGCCGGGCGCTGCGAAGTGGTTGCTTTTTCCGCCGACCATACAGTGTCCTTTCCCGGCCTGACTCGCCAAAGGGTGCGGACCGTGATCGATGCCTGGACGCATCGGACTGCTGAGCTGTCCTCGCTTCCGGGGGTTGCGCAGGTCTTCATCTTCGAGAACCGCGGCGCCGAAATCGGCGTCACCCTGCACCACCCGCATGGGCAGATCTATGCGTATCCGTTCGCCACGCCGCGAACGCTCACCCAGCTGGACAGGGCTTCACGGTACCGGGCCGACGGACGCGGCGACCTGTTCGCTGATCTCCTGGCAGACGAGCTGGCCGACGGCAGGCGTATCGTTGCACGCGGCCGCTACTGGACCGCCTATGTTCCCTACGCCGCGCGGATGCCCGTTGAGGTCCACGTAGTCCCGCACCGTTCCGTTCCCGACCTCCCGGCCCTGACCCATGAGGAGCGCGGCGAGCTCTCGGGACTCTACCTGGACGTCCTGCAGCGGGTCGAAGGGCTGTATCCGACACCCTCCCCGTACATTTCGGCCTGGTACCAGGCTCCGGTGAACCACCCCCTGCGCGGGCAGTACCGGCTGCATCTCCAAGTCACGTCGCCGCGGAGGGATGCAGGGAAGCTGAAATACCTGGCCGGGTCCGAGGCAGCCATGGGTGCATTCATCGGGGATGTCGTCCCGGAAGACACCGCTGAACGCCTGCGTGGGGCACTCCCGCCGTTCGAGGCCTCCCGGGACCCGGAGGATCAGGGGTGACGGCGCCGGTGCAGGCAACAGCGGAGCGGTTCCGGGAGGTTTACGGCAGGGCACCGGCTGGTCTCTTTTCCGCGCCCGGCCGGGTAAACGTGATCGGAGAACACACCGACTACAACCTCGGGTATGTCCTTCCGGCCGCCATCAACCGGCGGGCCCGGATCGCCGTTGTGCCGAGGGAAGACGGTGTCCTGCGGATGGCCACCACGGGCGTCGGGGACCGGGCCCAGAGCAGTGTTGCCGAGCTAGCTCCCGGGGCGCTGCAGGGATGGAGCCGCTACGTTGCCGGTGTGCACTGGGCATTTGGACTTCGGGGGATCCCCGTGCCGGGCATGGACATCCTGCTGGACTCCGACGTCCCGGCCGGGGCCGGGCTTTCCTCTTCGGCTGCGATCGAATGCGCGGTGGCACTGGCCGCGAACGAGCTGTCCGGGGCCGGGCTTCCGGCGGAGGACCTGGTGCTGCTGTGCCAGCAGGCCGAAAACGACTTCGCGGGGGCGCCCACAGGTATTCTGGACCAGTCCGCGTCGCTGCTGTCCACGTCCGGGCATGCCCTCTTCCTGGACTGCCGCACCCGCGAGTCCCGGCCCGTCCGGCTCGACCTGGCGGGGGAAGGGCTGGCTCTGCTGGTCATCGATACCAAAGTGAGCCATGCGCATGACTCCAGCGGGTACGCCGACCGGCGGGCCGACTGTCAAAGGGCTGCGGAAACACTCGGGCTGGGGTCTCTCCGCGAGATCAGCCTGCCCGAACTGGTGCTGGCTGCACCGTCCCTGGATGTGCTTGCCTACCGCAGGGCACGGCATGTGGTGAGCGAGAACGCGAGGGTTCTCTCCGTCGTCGAACATCTTGACTCCGGCAGGCCCGCGGCGGGACTGGGCCCGTGGCTTGCCGCCAGCCATGAATCCCTTCGGGACGACTTCGAGGTCTCCTGTCCCGAACTGGACCTGGCGGTGGAAGCCGCCACGGCAGCCGGAGCGGCCGGGGCCCGGATGACCGGCGGCGGCTTCGGCGGATCGGCCATCGCCCTGGTGCCGGCGTCCGACGCCGCACGGATTGGATCCGAGGTCTGCCGGGCCTTCGTCCGGGCGGGTTTTCACGTGCCCGACGTTTTCGAGGTGGTACCGGAAGACGGAGCGCGGCGCGAGTTCTAAGACCCGCCGCCGGCTCCGCCGGTCCGCCTAGCCGATGGCTTCGCGGATGGGAGTATCGCCGTTGATGAACTCGATGAACTGCCCAATGGTGCCCGGCCGTTCCAGTACCTGCGCTGCGACCGCCGCAACATCCGTGCGGGAAACACTTCCGTCCTGCCCGGGGCCAACGCTGATCGCTCCGGTACCGGGATCATCGGTCAGGGCGCTGGGTCCCAGGATGGTCCAGTCCAGGCCGCTGTGCCGCAGGTAGTCGTCCGCAGCGGCCTTTGACTCCGCATAAGCGTAGAAGGCGTTGTCCTCGGGAACGCCGTGATCCTTGCCGGCACCCATGTAGGAGACCATGACGTAGCGGTTCACGCCTGCCTGCTTGGCGGCGTCGATCGAGCGGATCGCAGCGTCACGGTCCACCGCGTACGTCCGCTCAGGCGAGCCGCCGCCGGCACCGGCGGACCACACCACTGCGTCATGGCCGCCGAGCTTTTCGGCGATCGCGCCGGCGTCGAGCTGTTCCACGTCGGCCACAACGGGAACCGCGCCGGTGGACTGCACCTCGGCCACATGGTCGGGATTGCGGAAAAGCGAGGTGACCTGGTGTCCGTTCGACGCCAGGTCCTTGGCCAGCTGAAGGGCCACCTTGCCGTGTCCGCCGATGATTGCCACTCGTGCCATGTTGCTCCTCTCATAGGGACGTCCACAGAAGCATAAGCATACTTATGGTTGGTTTGTCGAAACCCGTCCCTCCACACGTCCCAGAGGGCACGTTTGCCACATCAGGTGCTTTCCGGCCGGGAGGTATGGTGCCGGTACCGTGTGCTGGCTAGTATCCGAAATGGCTCCGCGGCACCCAGCGGCCAGCCGACACCGGGCCGAAAGGATGTCTATGTCTACTGCAACCGCAGAAGCAGACCTCACCGTCCAGACCGCCGAGGGGACCGTCCGGGGTGCAACAGCCGGCGGCACCCGGACCTGGCGCGGAATTCCCTACGCAGCACCTCCGGTCGGTGAACTCAGGCTGCGCCTGCCCCGCCCGGCGGCGCCGTGGCGGGACGTCTTGGACGCAACGGAGTTTGGACCGTGGGCCCCCCAGCGGACACGCCGGCTGCTGGGAGGAGCGTCCCCCGGAACGCCGAGGAGCGAGGACTGCCTCACTATTAACGTCACCGCTCCCGTGCAGTCCTCCGGGGATCCACTGCCGGTGCTGGTCTTTTTCCACGGCGGTGCCTTCACGTCCGGTTCGGGCGCGATGGACATCGCTGACGGGACCGCGCTTTCTGCCGACGGCAACGTCATCATAGTGTCGATGAATTACCGGCTGGGTGCCCTCGGCTTCATGGACTTCCGTTCCTATTCCACTCCGGAACGGACGTTCGACGTGAACGTGGGACTTGCCGACCAGGTCGCCGCCCTGGAGTGGGTGCGGCGCAATATTGCCGCCTTCGGCGGAGACCCGGGAAACGTCACGATTTTCGGCGAATCGGCAGGAGCCATGTCCGCGCTGACCCTGATGTGCATTCCGTCTGCGGCCGGACTCTTCCACCGGGCGTTCCTGCAGAGCCCTGCACCTTCGTCAGCCTACGGCCCGGAACTGGCATCCGGATTCGCCTCGGAACTGCTGGGGCTGCTTGGCGTCGGGTCCGGCGGCGCGGCCGAAGCCCTGACGTCAACCTCCCCTGATGCCCTGGTGGACGCGGCAACGCAGCTCTCTCAGAAAATCACTCCTGACGCCCGTCCCGGAGCGCTGAGCTTTGCGCCCGTCGTTGACGGGTCGTTCCTGCCCCTTCACCCCATCGATGCCTTCGGGCAGGGCCTGGCTGCAGCCGTTCCCCTGGTGATCGGAACCATGGAAAACGAAGGAACACTGTTCGAGAAATTTGACGACGTCCTTCCGACCAACCAGGCGCGCATTGAAAAAATGTTCCAGCTGACGGCGCCTGAGCTGCGGGACCAGGTCATTGCCGGCTACCGCGGCTACCCGCATAAGAAGCAGGCGATTGAAGTTGGGGGCGACGCCGTGTTCTGGCACCCCTCCATCCAGGTGGCGCAGGCGCATGCAGAGCATGCTCCCACCTGGTCCTACCGGTTTGACTACGCTCCACGCACGGCCAGGCTGGCCGGACTGGGAGCTACCCACGGCCTGGACCTGGCCGCAGTGTTCGGCACCTATGATTCGGGACCCGGGAAGAACCTGGTGAGGCTCGGGAACAAGCGGACGGCGGCCAATGTTGCCCACCGGTTCCAATCCGCGCTGCTCCGGTTTGCGCGGACCGGCGCCCCGGGGCCGATGTGGCCGAAGTACGACAAGACATCCCGCCGGACCAAAATCTTTGACCGGTATGACCGGATTGAACTTGATCCCCGCGCCGGCAGGCGGAAAGCCTGGGACGGGTACCGCGGCTGGCGCTGAGTTACCCTGCACCGGTGGTCCCTGCCGGGCACATAAGATTAACCAATGACCGCTACACTCGTCGCCCGGGAGCTTTCCGGGGGCCACGCCCACCGCGTCCTGTTTTCTCAGCTCTCCCTCACGGTGGGACCCGGCGACGTCGTCGGAGTGGTAGGTGCCAACGGCGCCGGAAAGTCCACGCTGCTTCGAATCCTGGCAGGTGCGGCCGAGCCGATGGCGGGCACGGTGGAACGCCATCCCGTGGATGCCTTCGTGGGCTGGCTTCCCCAGGAACACGAGCGGGTCGAAGGCGAAACCGTGGCCGGCTACATCGCCCGGCGTACCGGAGCAGCGGTTGCCACCGCGGCCATGGAGACCGCAGCGGAGGAACTCGGTGCGGAAACAGCGGGCAGCGGGGACCGGTATGCAGCGGCACTGGAGACCTGGCTGGCCTCCGGCGCTCCGGACCTGGACGAACGGATGCCCGCCGTGCTGGCCGACCTGGGCCTGGACGTTGGCCCGGACGCCCTCATGACCGGACTCTCTGGTGGACAGGCTGCCCGGGTATCTTTGGCGGCCCTGCTGCTCAGCCGCTTCGATATCGTCCTGCTCGACGAGCCCACCAATGACCTGGATTTGGACGGACTGGCCAAGCTGGAGGAGTTCGTCCGCGGGCTGCGCGGCGGCGTCGTCCTGGTGTCGCATGACCGTGAGTTCCTGGCCCGTTGTGTGACCACCGTGGTGGAGCTGGACCTCGCCCAAAACCAGGTGGCAGTGTACGACGGCGGCTACGATGCCTTCCTGGAGGAACGGGCCGTGGCCAAGCGGCATGCGAGGGAAGCATACGACGAGTTTGCCGGCCGCAAGGCGGACCTTGTGGCCAGGGCCCGGACCACGCGGGAATGGAGTTCCCAGGGCGTGCGCAATGCCATGCGGAAGTCCCCGGACAATGACAAGATCCGGCGCAAAGCCAGCACCGAGTCCTCCGAGAAGCAGGCCCAGAAGGTGCGGCAGATGGAGTCGAGGATCGCTCGGCTGGAGGAAGTTGAGGAGCCGCGCAAGGAATGGCAGCTGCAGTTCAGCATTGCTCCTGCACCGCGGTCCAGTTCTGTGGTGGCAACCCTGAATGAAGCTGTGGCCCGGAAAGGCGATTTCACGCTCGGACCGGTATCCCTGCAGGTCAACGCGGGGGAGAGGATCGGGATCACGGGTCCCAACGGGGCAGGAAAGTCGACCCTGCTGGCGTTGCTGCGCGGCGTCCTGGAACCTGAGGCCGGCACGGCGTCGCTCGGTGCGTCCGTGGCGGTGGGAGAGATCGACCAGCTGCGCGGACAGCTTCCCGCCGGAGAGCGGCTGGCTGATGCCTTTGAAGCATGCGTTCCCGAGATGACCGCAGCGGAAGTGCGGACCCTCTTGGCGAAGTTCGGCCTGAAGGCAGACCAGTCAGGCAGCCTCGTGGGAGCGCTTTCCCCCGGGGAACGGACCCGGGCCGCGCTGGCGCTGCTCCAAGCCCGCGGAGTGAACCTCCTGATCCTCGATGAGCCCACCAACCATCTGGACCTTCCTGCCATCGAACAGCTGGAGGAAGCACTGGAAAGCTACGCGGGAGCTCTGCTGCTGGTCACCCACGACCGCCGGATGCTGGAGAACGTGCGGTTGGACCGGCTGTGGAACGTTGACGCCGGACGCGTCAGCGAAAGCTAACCGGCCCTCCTGCGGCCAGGGTCGTCGCAGCATGCCGGGCTGCAACGTGGGGAAGGCTGCAGCCCTCCGCCAGCAACCGCCCGGCGTCTTCATAGTGGGTCTTTTTTCCCAAACGCTGTGGCAGTTGTTAAAGATGTGATAATAGTTTCTAAAAGGCGTCACTGTCTCATGGATGATCAACAGTGACGCGGTCTCTCAGGGGAAAGAAGTTGTGATGGCTTCGATGAGCGCATGGATGACAGCTCAGCCAAGGTCGAATTACCAGCGTGCCAGCAGGACGCCGGCAGCACTGCGCATTATTGACGCGCCGGTCCTGCTCACTGTCTGGATGCTCTGCGTCCTGACGGACTGGTCGACGCCGGCAAAGGTGGCGCTGAACGCCGCAGCAGTCGCGCTGCTCTGTCTCAAGGAAGTTGCCGTCCACCGATACATGCGCCGCGAGGCTCCGGTCCCCAACCTCGTCCTGGTCCCCGCTCCCGCATAGCAGCCCGCCTCCCCAGTCGAAGGCTCTGGCCCTCACCGGGCAAGAAGCCTATCGTTGATAAGCGCGGTACGGTTCCCGGGCTGCCTGCACGGCTTCCGGCAGTTGCCCCGAAGCACGCTTTTCGCTCTCTCAGTACCTGCCCTTCCGGGATCCGGCCAACACGGCGCAGTGATGCGTTCTCCCCGGCGGAAGCAGGCGAAGCATGTCCCTGGACATATCAGCCCTGGAAATTGAGACGGCTAACGGATGGGTCCGCGGAATCGTGGACGACGGCGTACGCACGTGGCGGGGGATTCCCTACGCCGAGCCGCCCCTGGGCCACCTGAGGCTGCGTGCACCGCAGCTGCCGCAGAGCTGGCTGGGAATACGGGACGCCTCCACCTTCGGTCCAATCCCGCCCCAGTGGCGGGGAATCGCGCTGACCGGTTCACGCCGCCGTCCGCTGATGAGCGAGGACTGCCTGACGGTCAATGTCAGCGCACCGCTCGAGCCGCCCTCCAAGCCGCTTCCGGTCCTCGTGTACTTCTACGGCGGAGCGTTCAGCTCCGGTTCCTCAGCAGTGCGCACCTACCGCGGCGCTAACCTGGTTCGGACCGGCGAGGTCGTCTACGTCTGCCTCAACTACCGGATCGGCGCCCTCGGATTCATGGACTTCACGTCCTTTTCCACCCCCGAGCGCCCCTTCGATGCCAACGTCGGCCTGCGGGACCAGGTCGCGGCCCTCGCCTGGGTGAACCAGAATATTGCCGCGTTCGGCGGCGACCCGGACAACGTCACGATCTTCGGTGAGTCCGCTGGCGGGATCGCCGTGACCACCCTGATGTGCATACCGTCCGCAGCGCCCTATTTCCACAAGGCCTTCGCGCAGAGCCCGGCCCCGTCCGGAGCGTACTACCCCGACATGCATGAGCAGTGGGCCCTGGACCTGCTGGAGATCCTCCGGATTGACGAGGCACACGCAGCGCGCGCCCTGGACAGCATCTCCGCAGCGAAGCTGGTCAACGCCACCCGGGAAATGACGTCGAAGATCGGGCCGGTGCAGAAGCCGGGATCGCTCAGTGTTTCTCCCGTGATCGATGGGGACTTTCTGCCGCGCCATCCCATTGACACTTTCCTGGAGGGAGGGTCGTCGCCGAAACCGCTGGTCCTGGGAACCATGGCGCAGGAGGGCGCACTGTTCGCGAAGCTGGACAACATCCTGCCCTCCACCCCGGCCCGGATCGAGCGTATGTTTGCCGGCACCGATCCAGCCGCCAGGGACCGGATTGTCGCGGCCTACCCCGGATACCCGTCCAAGGAGCGGTCCGTGGAAATCAGCGGAGACCTCGTCTTCTGGTACCCCAGCCAGATGGTAGCCGAAGGGCATTCCCGGGTAGCGCCCACCTGGACCTACCGCTACGACTTCGCCACCAGGCTCATGAACCTGCTGGGCTTTGGAGCGACGCACGCCTTCGACGTTCCGGTCATGTTCGGCGAGACGAATGAGCGGACCATGCGTGCGCTTTCGCTGCTGGGCGGCATGGATGCGCTCCGGGAGCTTTCCGCACGGTTCCAGGGATCGCTGATCAGCCTCGCCAAGGAGGATTTGCCGGGCGAGGGCTGGCCGGAATACGAGGAACTGAACCGGCACACCCGCATCTTCGACACCGAGGACAGGATCGAATCGGATCCGTTCCCGGAGCGCCGTCAAGCATGGAAGGGATACCGGGGCTATGTATGAGCCGTCCCCATCCATGGAGTACCGGGCCCGGCCGTGAGAGTGTTAAGCAGACTTATGGTTTTGTCCTTCAGACCTGACGAGGAGCCAGCATGAGTTCACATTACGACGTCGTTGTCCTGGGAGCGGGGCCCGGCGGCTATGTAGCGGCGATCCGCGCGGCCCAACTGGGCCTGAGCGTTGCCATAGTCGAAGAGAAATACTGGGGTGGAGTGTGCCTGAACGTGGGCTGTATTCCCTCCAAGGCCCTGCTGCGAAACGCTGAACTGGCCCAGATCTTCACGCGCCAGGCGGGCGAGTTCGGGATGCACGGAGAGGTGAGCTTTGACTACGGAGCCGCTTACGACCGCAGCCGGCAGGTGGCGGACGGACGGGTCAAGGGCGTCCACTTCCTGATGAAGAAAAACAAGATCACGGAGTACGACGGACGCGGCGTGTTCAAGGACGGCCACAGCATGGAAGTCACGCTGTCCTCCGGCGGCACTGAGGAAGTCACGTTCGACAACGCCATCATCGCCACCGGAGCCACGGTCAAACTCCTTCCCGGGGTGGAACTGAGCGAAAACGTGGTCACCTACGAAACCCAGATCCTCAGCCGTGACCTGCCCCGGAAGATGGTCATTGTGGGTGCCGGCGCCATCGGCATGGAGTTCGGCTATGTCCTGCGCAGCTACGGCGTCGACGTAACCATCCTGGAGTTCATGGACCGTGCCCTGCCGAACGAGGACGCCGATGTTTCCAAGGAGATCACCAAGCAGTACAAGAAGATCGGGATCCCCATCCATACCTCGGCGAAGGTGGAGACGGTCACGGACAACGGATCGTCCGTGACGGTCAAGTACACGGACAAAGGAGGCGCTGAACAGAGCATCGATGCCGACCGCGTGATGATGTCTGTGGGCTTTGCCCCTCGTTTGGAAGGCTTCGGCCTGGAAAGCACCGGTGTGGAAGCCACTGACCGGGGCGCTATCGCGATCGACGACTACATGCGCACGAATGTGCCGCACATCTTCGCGATTGGGGACGTGACAGGGAAGCTCCAGCTGGCGCACGTCGCCGAGGCGCAGGGCGTCGTCGCGGCGGAAACCATCGCGGATGCCGAGACCATACCGCTGGGAGATTACCGGATGATGCCGCGGGCGACCTTCTGCCAGCCGCAGGTTGCCAGCTTCGGATTGACGGAAGCGCAGGCACGCGACGAGGGCCACGACATCAAAGTCGCAGTTTTCCCCTTTACCGCCAACGGCAAAGCCCACGGCCTCGGCGAACCTGTCGGTTTCGTGAAGCTGATCGCGGACACCGCCTACGGAGAGCTCCTGGGCGGCCACATGGTCGGTCCGGACGTCTCTGAACTGCTGCCCGAACTGACGCTGGCGCAGAAGTGGGACCTGACGGCGGCAGAGCTGGCGCGGAATGTCCATACGCATCCAACGCTGAGCGAGGCCCTTCAGGAAGCCTTCCACGGGCTCACGGGCCACATGATCAATTTCTGAGGCTCGGCGGCTTAGGACCCCGGCCGGCGGTACCGCAGAAGGAGGGTGTCTCCGCCCTGGAGAACATGTACCAGAGCGAAATGCTGCAGCGGGGTTTCCGGAGCGCCGGACGTGATCCTCGCAGCGCTGCCCGAGGTCATCCCGGGGCTGAGCGTGAGGCAGAGTTCATCGACCAGTCCGGCAGCCTGGAACGTGCCGAACAGCCTGGGACCGCCTTCGCACAGGATGCGGGAGAAACCCCGGTTCTGCAGCTCCCGCACCGCGAGCGCCGGCTGGACGTCCCGGGTGCCGGCCGCGACGACGTCGGCAACTTCCGCCAGCGCCGTCCGCCGGACTGCCGGGGCATCCTCGGAGGTGAGCAGGAGCGGACGCGCCGGGGCCTGCCTGAAGAAGGGTCCGTCCGGGTCAAGGTCCAGGCTCCCGGAGACGACCGCTGTGGCGGGGCGCGGCGCCATTCCCCGGGCCGCGCGCCAGGCTTGTCCCTGCCGGTCCAGGAGTTCCCCGGCGTACCCTTCTGCCCTCACGGTTCCGGCCCCCACCAGGATGACATCAGCGCTTCGTCTCAGCAGGTTGAAGACACGGTGGTCCGCGCTGTTGCCCAAACCGCCGGACCGGCCTGCCACAGCGGCGGCACCGTCCAGTGAAGCCACAAAGTTGAAGCGGACCAGGGGCCGGCCGGGCTCTTCCCCGGGGCTGTCCCACGTGTAGGCCGCGAGCAGGTCTTCGTCACTAAGCTCCGCGGCGGACCCGGCCGCAGCAATGGGGTCGCTCACGCCCCGCGGTCCGGTTTGTTGGTGTCCGGTTCATTGGTGTCGCCCATGTTGTGGCGCAGGTAGGCCGGTTCCCGCCATCCGAGGATTGCCTCAGTCATTCTGATGGTCCTGGCCGCAGCAGGCACGTCGTGCATGCGCAGGACCCTGGCTCCGTTCATGATGCTCGCAACGGCTGCCGCGAGGGTTCCCTCGGTCCGCTCGGACTTGGGCGCATCCAGCGTCTCTCCGATGAAGTCCTTGTTGGAGACAGCTGCCAGCACCGGGAACCCCAGCTCCGCGATCCGTGCGAGGCGGCGGGTGATCTCAAGAGAGTGCACTGTGTTCTTGTTTAGGTCATGGCCGGGATCAAGAATGATCCTCTCGGCAGGAACACCGAGTTCCTGGGCGTATGCGGCGCGCTGGTCCAGGAATTCGGCGACCTCGGCCGCGACGTCCTGGTACTGGGGCCGGGGATACGGGG
>NZ_JAXIOO010000032.1:0-38514 GCF_049311065.1 Arthrobacter sp. 7Tela_A1
CCGGGGTGGGCTTTCGACGCCGGTTGGCCCCGTCCAAACAACCCGCGGGGGGGCCGTTTAAACCCGGGGCGCCTCCAATGGTGTGCTTGTCTTCGGAACAGGGGGGTCCGTTAGTACCCGTTAGTAGCGGTAATGATCCGGCTTGTACGGTCCGGCTACGTCCACGCCGAGGTACTCTGCCTGGCTCTTGGTAAGCTCACTCAGTTCCACGCCCAGCGCATCAAGATGCAGGCGCGCAACCTTCTCGTCCAGGATCTTGGGCAGCACGTACACCTGGTTTGCGTACTCCGGTGTCCCGTCTTCCTTCGCCTGGCCGAACTTGGTGAACAGTTCGATCTGGGCGATGGTCTGGTTCGCGAAGGAGTTGGACATCACGAAGGACGGGTGTCCGGTGGCATTGCCCAGGTTCAGCAGGCGGCCCTCGGAGAGCACGATGATGCTGCGCTGGTTCTCCGTTCCTTCGTCGAAGATCCATTCGTGGACCTGCGGCTTGATTTCGACCTTGCGGACGCCGGGGACCCGGGCCAGGCCGGCCATGTCGATTTCATTGTCGAAGTGACCGACGTTGCCCACGATCGCCTGGTGCTTCATCTGCTCCATGTGGGAGGCCATGATGATGTCCTTGTTGCCTGTGGTGGTGATGAAGATGTCGCCCTGCCCCACCACGGACTCCAGCCGGGCCACCTGGTAGCCGTCCATTGCAGCCTGAAGTGCGCAGATCGGGTCAATTTCCGTAACAATCACCCGGGCACCCTGGCCGCGCAGTGCCTCCGCAGCGCCCTTGCCGACGTCGCCGTAACCGCAGACGACAGCAACCTTGCCGCCGATCAGGGTATCGGTGGCGCGGTTCAGGCCGTCCGGAAGCGAGTGGCGGATGCCGTACTTGTTGTCGAACTTGGACTTGGTGACCGAGTCATTGACGTTGATGGCGGGGAAAAGCAGCTGGCCGTCAGCGGCGAGCTGGTAGAGCCGCAGCACGCCGGTGGTGGTCTCCTCTGTGACGCCCCGGATGCCCTTGGCGATTTCGGTCCATTTGCCGGGAGCTTCGGCAAGGGAGCGCCGCAGGGTGTCCAGGATGACGGTGTACTCGTAGGAGTAATCCGGATCATCCTCGGAAGGGTTGGCCGGCACAGCGCCGGCGGCTTCGAATTCGACGCCCTTGTGGAGCAGGAGGGTGGCGTCGCCGCCGTCGTCCAGGATCATGTTCGGGCCGCCGGAGCCTTCCGGCCAGGTGAGGATCTGCTCGGCAGTCCACCAGTAGTCCTCGAGGGTTTCGTTTTTCCAGGCGAAGACGGGGACGCCCTGCGGGTCCTCGGGTGTGCCCTTGCCAACAACGACGGCTGCGGCTGCTTCGTCCTGGGTGGAGAAGATGTTGCAGGAGGCCCAGCGGACCTCGGCGCCAAGTGCGGTCAGGGTCTCGATCAGGACGGCCGTCTGAACGGTCATGTGCAGGGAACCGGCAATGCGGGCCCCGGCGAGCGGCTGGCTGGGGCCGAACTCGCGCCGCAGCGCCATCAGGCCGGGCATCTCGTGCTCGGCCAGGCGGATCTGGTGGCGGCCTGCTTCAGCGAGGGACAGGTCGGCGACCTTGTGATCGATGCTCACGGGTGCAGCTCCTCGGTTCCGGTGGTGTTGTCTGCGGAGGTTTTCGCAGCTTGGGGCAACAGGACGGGAATGCCCTCCTCGATGCCGTAGCGCACCGGTTTGCCGTCGGGTCCGGGAGCGGTGGACACCAGCTCGTCGCCGGAGCGCTGCAGGGGGGAATGGGTCTGCGGGCACCGCAGGACATCCAGAAGGTCGGCGGTCAGGTTAGCCATGAGTACAGCACTTCCTTGCGAAACGGTTGGTTGCACCGGCCGCGTAACGTCGCCGGCGGATGGGTCCCAGCCTATAGCGTGAAGCTTTCCGGAACCGAAGTCAGCCCTGTTCGGTGACCTGTTCGCGCAGCACACGCAGGTGGGAACGGCGTGTTCCCAGCTCTGCCGGGGGTTCCAGCGCATGTTTTCCACTGCGCCTGGCCTGCTCGGGCTCCGGAGCTGGTTCTTCGGCTTCCGCCTCCCGCACGGCATCCACCAGCGCGGAAAGCTCATCCGGGCCGGGAGTGCGGGACTGGCTGCCGTATTCCAGACGGAGCACTTCCCATCCGCGGGGTGCGGTAAGCCGCTCTGCGTGCAGCTCGCACAGGTCATAGCAGTGGGGTTCGGCGTATGTCGCCAGCGGACCCAGTACAGCCGTCGAATCGGCATACACGTACGTCAATGTTGCGACGGCGGCCTGCCGGCACGCTGATCGTGAACAAAGACGTAAGGATCCCACGGAGGAATACTCTACCCCGGCATGACCTGCGCGGGCGCAGCCACGCCGCTTCGGGCAGGGACTTTCGCTCCCCGCCCGGCAGTCCCTCCCCCGGCGGGGTGCACCGGGCTAGAGTGGTTCCATGCCTGAAGGATCGTCCTGCCGGATACGGCTGGAGAGCGGATCCGGTGCTGGGTCTCCGGATCAGGTTTCTCCGCGCCCGTTCCGCAGCCGCCGCCGCAACCGCCATGGACGCGGACTGCGCGGCGAGCTCCTGCCCGCCCACCTGGCGGGTTCGCGCACCCGCGCGGAACGCTTTGACGAGTGGGTGATGGAATCCGCGCAGCGCCTTGAGCGGCTGTGGGGTGAGGACATCCAGTCCTACCAGTTCGTTGTGCAGGAGATACCGGAGGGGCTCGAGCAACTGCTCCGCCGGGGCGGTACCATTCCGCTGGCGGCAGCTGCCCCCGGAAACGGTCCCAAGCCGCCCGTGATCACGATCTACCGCCGGCCGGTCGAGTCGACTGCGCGCGGGCTGGTACCGGTCAGCGAACTGATCCACGACGTCGTGGTGGAGCAGCTTGCGTCACTGATGGACATGGACCCGGAAACCATCGATCCCACCTACGGCCGTTTCCGGCCGCTCTAGGGCCCGCACAGGCAGCGGCTCCCCGCACGGGAGACTAGTACCCGAGGCCGACCTGCGCGGTCCGGCTCCCGGTACTTCCGGCAGGCAGCGGCAGGACGGAGAGGTCAGGCCCTTCCCCCGTAACCAGCTGGGCTCCGTAGACGGCCTCGCCCACGGCACTGACCAGCACACCGGAGAGCTCCCCGGATCCGATGTCCTTTGCAGTGAGGCTCAGCGTGCGTCCTGCAGGAACGGCCACTGCTTTTTCCTGCTGCAGCGTCCCGTCTTTTCCGACCGCCCGCACCCGGACTTCGGCGGGTCCGTCCGGAGCGGTGAAGACCAGTGCCGAGCTGCCGCCGGGAGCAGCAACGGCCAGGTGCTCGCTTCCCAGCCGCGTGTCCGCCGGAGCGACCGCCAAGTCAATGCGTTCCTCCGGCTCAGTGCCGCGGCTGAAGACCGCGGCGGCGGCAACCGCAACATCTGCGGACAGATCAAGGGAGTAGGTTCCCGCCGGCAGGTCTGCCAACGGGATCCGGCCTGCCGTTCCCGCGGGCACGCTGAAGACGCCCCCGCCCGGGATCTGCACTTCACCCTTCGGTCCAAAGACCCGCATATGGACCGCGGCGTCTGTGCTTCCCGGGACGGCCACGGTCAGGAACGGCCGCACAGACCCGTGCCCCTCCTGTTCCGCCAGGTCCTTGATGGCGTCCGGGGACTGGAGGTCGACGCCGGTGATGACCTGCCGCGGCGCCGGCGCCGCCGTGGGCTCGATGATCTCCACGCCGCCGGCCGTCAATCCGCGCAGGATGCTCTGTTCGACGACGGCGGTCACCGGGCCGCCCGAGCTGCGGACGCGGACAGCGAGGGACTCTTCGTTTGCTGCGAGCCCGGCCAGCACCAGGGACCGGCTGTCACCCGGGGCGACGACGATGCCGCGGCTGCCCCCGGCTTCGATCCGGCCCTTGGCGCCATACAGCTCCAGGTCGACCGTGGAAGGCGTCACCGACGGATTGGTCAGGCGCAGGACCGCCGTTGCACCGACGGTGGTCCGTGCTCCGACCAGCCACATGTCATTTTGCGGGACTTGGCAGTTGGCTGCCGCCAGGCCGGCCAGGTCGCCGTCGTTCGCCCTGTAGCCGAGTACGGCGTTCGCCGCGGCCTGCTCCTTGCCGCTGGGTTCCGCCTTCAGCACCGTGGCTTCGGCGGCCGGTGCGTTGGAGATGACTCCGCCAAGCCGTGAACCGGTCAGGGGAACCTCGCTTCCGGCGTCGATCCCGGCAACCCGTTCGCCGTCAGCGAGCGTGCCCAGCTGCGCTGCCGGCAGCGTTGCCCCGGGTCCGCCAAGGACCACAGCGTTGACGGTTGTGGTTGCCGACTCCGACACAGGGTTGTAGTCCGCATCGGTGCCGCCGGCGTTGCCCGCCAGGAGGCGCAGCGGTTCGGGGCAGACCGCGGTCAGCGCCCCGGCCGGAACTTCCGTGGCGGGCGGCTGCACGGTCAAGCTTGATCCCTGCGGGGCGGCTACCGCCGCAGCGGTCACCAGCGCACCGGCAGTTCCCAGCAGGACGACACCGGAAACAACGGTGTAGGCCGTGGTGCGCCGGTTCTGGCGCCGGGTTCGTGCTGCGGACCGCGAGGCTTCTCCGGAGATCGGCATCAGCGGACTCCTTCTGTGGAACTCTTCGATGGGGCGTTCTCAGAAACCTGGTCCGGGCTGTCTGTCCTGGACTGCACGGCACGCTGTTTCGGCTTATCGGGCCGGAGCCTGCGGACCCGGCTCCGTTTCTTCTCCGGCCTCGGCTTGGGCACGCTGCGGCGTCCGGGCTGGCCCGGCGGCACGGGCTCGCCGGCATTTCCGGGTTCATCCGCCGACGTACCGGGGCCCTCCGTCTCTGCGTTGTCTTGGCTGCTCGGCGCCCGCACTGGTCCTTGCTTGCCAGGCAGCCGCACCACCCCGGACCGCGCCGGCGTTGGGACGACCAGGAGCAGGGTCAAGCCGAAGACGGCGATCTGGAGGATCTCCGTCCAGGGTTCCCATGCGCTGCCGTAATCGACGCTGAGCTTGCCGCCCTCCGCGGGAAGCAGGAAGGCTTGTGCCCACACGTTGGTGGTGGGCGTCAGTTTCCGCCCGTCCAGGCTGGCGTACCATCCGGGATCAGCGCGTTCAGCCAGGACAAGTATCCGGCCCTCTTCCCCTGCCGGAATGTCGGTGCTGACCGCAGCCGGCCCCGAGGGGACCAATGCGACCGTCTGGCCGGAGGCATCCAGGATCCGGGCCCTGCCTGTCTGTCCGGCTGCAGCCTCGGTTCCTTCGGCGTCCAGTGCTCCCGTTACGCGCCATAGCCAGCCGGAGCCGGTTTCGCCGACGGCGGTCAGGCCGGGAACGGCATCCATGCGGTCTGCCAGTAGTTCGGCCGCCGTATCGGAGGTCTGCAGGACGATAAATCCGACGCCCAGCCTGGCCAGCTCAAGTCTGGGGTCCACGCCCGTGCCGGCCGTGATGACGGCGACAGCTCTGCGAAGGTCCGCGGTTGCCTGGTCGTCGGCCGCCAGCGACTCGCGCCCGGGCTCACCCTGGACTCCCCTTGCCGCATAGGCAGCGTTCAATCCGTCCAGTGTGCTTCCCCCGGAGCGCATGAGTGTGGCCGTGACCTCACCGCCCTCTCCGGTGGTCAGCACCAGTGAGCGGGTTTGGTCCGGACTGTTGCCGCGGTCGGCGGCGGTGGCGGGAAGGGTCCGGGGTTCGGTCGCCCGGATGGCCGGCTTGGTGCCGGGCTGGGCTCCGCCGGGCCCGGCATCCGCGGCGGTTCCCGTTGTCTGCGGGATCACCCAGGAGGCAAGGCTTGCCGCCGGTCCGGCAGCGAGGAGCACGCCGGCGGCGACCACCAGGGCAGTAACCGGGCGCCTCACGCTCCCGCTCGGGGCCGTGCGTGCCGCAAGCAGGGCATCCATGGCCACCAGAGCGGCGCAGAGCTGGGCGAAGAGGGCTGCCGAAATGAGGGGGGCGGGATATGGAGTCACCAGCGCAGTGGCGGAGCTGCCCGTGGCAAGGTAGGCGCTGGCTCCGGCCAGGGCCAGTGCCGCGATGCTGAGGATCCAGGCCAGCCGTACGACGCCGGTGCGGTGCCTGGTGAACAGGCCCGCCGCGGAGACCATGATCACCGGCGCGCCGATGATCAGCGCCAGGACCAGGGCCCATGGTCCCGGAGGAAGGAACGCCAGTGCGGGCACGGGATCTGCCGCATCGAACGCGGCAGGGTAGCCCAGTACCTGCTGCCACAGGGGTGCCGGGGTGAAAGCCAGCGGCACACCGGGATCAGCGGCGGCAGCGCGCAGGTTCCCTGCCGCAGAAAGCACGACCGGGAGCAGCAGCGCAGCCGGCGGCAGCAGCGACCACCACAGGGTGCGCGCCCGGGACCGCAGACGCACCGAAAAAATCAGCACCGTCAGTGCGCCAAGGACCAGGAGCAGCGGAGCGCTGGCAGTCAGCACGGCCAGCAGAAGCCCCCCAGCGGCAGCGGCTGTCCAGGACGGAGTACCGTTGATACCCGGTTTACGCGGCGGAGCGCCTTCGTGGGCCACGGACGGCTCGCTGGTGCCCGCGCCGACCGCCCGGGCCATCGCCAGCACCGTCACCGGAAGCACAATGTGGGCGATCACGGACCCGAGCCGGCCTTCACCCAGCGCAGCCTGCAGCGCCGGCACTGTCCCCCAGAACACCGCGGCCCAGAACCGCAGTCCGCTGCGGCGGGTCAGGACACCGGAAGCGAACCACGCGCTGAGCCCGGCAAGGGGCATCGCCAGGAAGACCAGCACCACCACGGCAGCGTTGGCATTTCCCAGTCCGGCCGCGCCCAGGAGCCACAGCACGTAGTCGAAGGGATCGCCGTGACCGGGATAGCCGGCTCCGATTTCGGCCCACCAGCCGCTGGCGTTCGCCCAGATCCCACCCAGGGATCCCGAGAGCGGGAGCAGCGCACCGCCGGTGAGCGCCGGCGCTCCCAGAAACCTGTACAGCCCGGCCATGGAAAGGACTCCCAGCAGGACGACGGCGGCAAGTGCCCCGGCACCAACCCAGCTGCGTCCGGCAGCGAGGGACGTGAAGTCATCGTGCGCGTCACCGCTGGGCTCGTACGTTTCCGCGGGCGGGCGGTGCAGGGAATTGGCCGTGGCAGCTGCATCAGCCTCATGGATTGAACGGCGGTGCTCCCGGACTTCCCGGGGCCCGGTGACCAGGGCACGGACCGCACTCCGGGGGCGTTTGCGCGTGGCAGCGGCTTTCCGCCGTCCCCGGTACAGGTCGACGGGGCGCAGGACTCCGGCAATGCTGGAGAGCAGGGAATTGGCGGCATAGCCGGGATCCTTGGCGAGCATTCCGAGGAAGAATCTTCCAAAGCCGCCCAGGACAGCTCCCGCTGCCAGGAAGGGGATCTGCCATCCCGGCGCATGTTTGAGGCGCAGGTAGATTTCCGCCTTGCGGGCAGCACGGGCGGTGGCAGCAGTATTGGGCCGGTTCCCGGCATGCCGGACCCTTGCGGACGGGACCACCACCACGCGGTTGCCGGCAAGCCGGTTCCGCCAGCAAAGATCAATGTCGTCGCCGGTTCCCGGCAGTCCCGGATCGAAGCCGTCCAGCGCGTCCCAGACGTCGCGGCGGATCAGCAGTCCGGCGGAGTTCACGGCGAAGATATCGCTGCGCGAGTCGTACTGCCCCTGGTCCAGCTCGTCGACGTCGACCATGGTCACGCGCTCAGCCCAGCGGCTGATGGAAACACCAACATCAATAAGTTTGCGGGGATTGTCCCAGTCAACCTGCTTGGTGCCCGCAATCGTCACCGAAGGGGCCAGCTCGACGGCGCGGAGGAGTTCCGCCAGGGCCGTGGGATCGGGGGCGGAGTCATCGTGCAGCAGCCAGAGCCATTCCACGCTGTCATCGGCTGTGCCGGAACGGGCGGGCAGCTGGGCCAACCCGGCCTTGACGGCGGCACCGAATCCGGCACGCGCAGGCGCACCCGTGACAGGGCTCCCTACGGGAAGTCCCAGCTGGAGCAGGGAAGCCGATGCGTCAGTGGACCCGGCGTCGACGCCTATGCAGGCATCTGCCGGCCGGGTCTGGGCCTTGAGGGCGGAAAGTGTTTCGGGGAGGTACTCGGCTCCGTTGTGGGCAACCACAACGGCGCATACTCGGACGTGCGAAAGAATTAGACTGCCTGCTTTCGAAGGCGCCGGCGCTCCCGCTCGGACAAACCGCCCCAAATTCCAAAGCGCTCGTCATTGGAGAGCGCGTATTCCAGGCACTGGGAACGGACGTTGCACGCGGCACAGACCTTTTTGGCGTCGCGGGTGGAGCCGCCCTTTTCAGGGAAGAACGCTTCCGGGTCCGTCTGGGCGCACAGCGCATCTGCCTGCCAGCCCAGGTCGCCTTCGTCGGCGTAGGAATCCCCGAAGCCGGGAAGCCCAATCCAGACCTTGCGTTCCTCGGTCTCTGCCGGGGCCGGGAAGAGGGAGATGGGCGGGTCGAGGAGATCAGCGGGGTCGGGCGCTTCCTCTCCCCCGGCCAGAGCCTCGTGGGCGGCGAGGAAGGCCGTTGCGGCGTCCTCAAGGCTGGCAGCACCCTCCCGGTAGCGGTCTGCCGCTTCCGGATCCGCGGGGTCGACATACCAGTCGACGGGTACGCCCCGCGAGCCGTAGCTGGCCGAAGCCTGCGCGGCGATGTCCGTCCGGTCCTGCATCTTGTCTGCTTGCCCCATGGAGTCCTCCCGGTGTAAATGCCCCAGCAGCGGATATCTGGATTCACACAGGCGACAATCAGCCTGCTGTGAACGCATGTCGGTCATGGTTTGCTGGAACAAATCCGTTCCCTAATTACACGCGTGTAATACGTCCCCGTCAAGCTGTTTCGGCATCCTATAGAGTCGGAGGCGTCCGGCGTCGGCGCGCCACGCCGTGAATTTGCGCAGGGCAGTCCCTGCGCAGCCTGTCCGAACACACCAGCACGCCTCACCGAAAGCCAAAGCCATGACGGAAAACCCGGTCCCATCCATACTGTCCACGCTCCGGACAGAGCAGGCAACCTCACCTGCGCTGATCTGGTACGGACCAGATCACGAACGGATTGAGCTCTCCGGGAAGGTCCTGGACAACTGGGTTGCCAAGACTTCGAATTTCCTGGTGGAGGAACTGGACGCCGAACCGGGCACCACTGTGCAGCTCGAACTGCCCGTGCATTGGAAGTCCCTGGTGTGGGCTCTCTCCGCCTGGCAGACCGGCTGCTCAATTGCCCTATCGGCAGTTGAGGGTGCACAGGTAAGGGTTACGTCGGAGGAACCTGCTTTGCGTTCGGCAGGCGAAGTCGTGGTTGCGGCGGCCCTCCCGGCCCTGGCCATGTCCTGGCCGGGAAAGCTCCCGGCCGGAACGGTGGATTACGCGGCCGAAGTCCGCGCCTACGCTGACACCTACGCCGGTGAGGAATACCGGGACTCCCCCGCGGAGGCTGTGACTGGCGGGGCCGAACCGGGCGCAGCGTTCACTGATCTCCTGGCCCGGCATGCCCCCGACGGCGCCGGCCACCAGGTGCTCCTGGCCCCCGCAGAAGCCGGCATGTCCGATGTCCTGGCTGCCGCCCTGGGCGTGTGGGCGTCGGGAGGAACCCTGGTGCTGCTGGGCGAGGGGGTCCAGGCCTCTGAACGCCTGATGGCCGCTGAAAGGGTTACTGCTCGGCTTGGGGCTTGAGCGCCTTGCCCGGCTCCGCAACTGGCTCGGAGCGCGGCTTGCCCGGCTCCGGAACCGACTCGGCGGGCTGCCGCTCCGGATGGAGGGTCAGCTCCATGGCGTCCTCCACCGCTTTGTCCGCCGGGACGGCGTTGAAGACCCAATAGCGGTAGGCGAGGAACCTGACGATTGTCGCTACGCCGATTCCGACGACTCCGGCCATGAACAGGGTTCCGTTGTCCGTGATGCCCATCGGGTACCGGGCAATCCAGGTGAACCCGGTGGAGATAAAGATGCCCACACCGTTGATCAGGATGAACTGGGTGAACTCCCTCGCCACGTTCGACTGCCTGCGGTGGCGGAAGGTCCACCAGCGGTTGGCCACCCAGGAAAAAATGGTCGCAATGGTGGCGCCGGCAAACCGTGCCTTGGCGGGGCTGCCTTCCATGATGGAGTGCATGAAGAACCACGTCAGGCCGTTATCCACCACGAACGCTACTGCGCCCACGGTGCCGAATTTCGCCACTTCCCGCCAGAAGGCGGAAGCGAGCGACCTGAGCCAGGAAATAAAACGTGTGATCATGACCCTCCGCGGCCAATAGTGCCCGGCTGTTGATTCCTGTCCGGGCGGGGCTATCCCCGTGCACTGGCACGGCGGAAAGACCACAGTTTACCCGCTGATGGTGGGAGCTGACCGGGAGAGGTGCCCGGAACCGCTGCCACGGAGCGGGATTCCCCCCCGCTTTCGGTAACCTGTAGAGGTGAGATTTCCAATAATCGGCGTTGTCGGCGGCGGCCAGCTGGCCCGGATGATGGCCCCGGCGGCCACTGAACTCGGGTTTGAACTGCGTGTCCTGGCCGAAGCACCTGACGTTTCCGCTGTTCCCGCAGTTTCCCATGCCGTCGTCGGCGACTACACCGACTATGCCCAGCTGCTCGACTTCGCCAAGGACGTGGACGTCCTGACGTTTGACCACGAGCACGTTCCCGGAGAGCACCTGCGTGCGCTCTTGGCGGAGGGCATCAACGTCCAGCCCGGCCCGGATGCCCTGCTCCATGCTCAGGACAAACTGGTGATGCGTGCTGCGGTGGACCGCCTGGGCCTGCCCAACCCGCGCTGGGCTGCGGTATCAAGCGTCGCGGACCTGGTTGATTTCGGTAAGGCCGCGGGCTGGCCCGTTGTGCTGAAGACCCCGCGCGGCGGCTACGACGGCAAGGGCGTGCGGATCATCGACGATGCCGCCGCAGCCGCCGAAGCCGCAGACTGGTTCACCGGCCCGCCCCTGCTGGCCGAAGAAAAAGTCCCGTTCACCCGCGAACTGTCCGCCCTGATCGCCCGTACACCGGGGGGCCGGAGCGCGGCCTGGCCTGTGGTGCATTCCATTCAGGTAGACGGTGTCTGCGACGAGGTCATTGCCCCGGCCCAGGACCTGGATCCGGAGACGGCAGCCGCAGCGTCCGCCGCAGCACTGCGGATCGCGGACGAACTTGGCGTCACCGGCGTCATGGCAGCAGAACTGTTTGAAACGCCGGGCCGCGGCGTCGGTTTCCTGTTCAATGAACTGGCGATGCGGCCGCATAACTCAGGGCACTGGACCATGGACGGATCTGTCACGGGCCAGTTCGAACAGCACCTGCGCGCCGTCCTTGACCTCCCGTTGGGCAGCACCGGAGTCCTTGGCGGAGTCGTGGTCATGAAGAACTTCCTGGGCGGCGAGAACCCGGATTTGTTCAAGGGCACGCGGGCAGCGATGGCCGCCGTTCCTGCCGCGAAGGTCCATAATTACGGGAAGTCGGTCCGGCCCGGCCGGAAAATCGGACACGTCAACGTGGTCGGCGCGGAGGTCTTGGACCTTCCATCCGTGCGCAGCAGCGCAGAACTGGCAGCCGCCATTATCCGGGACGGCCGGGAACCTAACGAGGAGAAGGCATGAGCACCGCCAAAACGCCGCTGGTCGGCCTGGTCATGGGGTCTGATTCAGACTGGCCGGTCATGGACGCTGCCGCTGCGGCACTGGCGGAATTCGGCATTCCGTATGAGGCCGACGTCGTCTCCGCCCACCGCATGCCGGAGGAAATGATCGCGTACGGCAAGGAAGCGCACCGCCGCGGCCTGCGCGTGATCATCGCGGGCGCCGGCGGCGCCGCCCACCTGCCCGGAATGCTGGCTGCCGTGACGCCGCTGCCCGTCATCGGCGTCCCCGTTCCGCTCAAATACCTCGACGGCATGGATTCCCTGCTGTCCATCGTCCAGATGCCCGCAGGTGTCCCGGTAGCAACCGTGTCCATCGGCGGGGCCCGCAACGCAGGGCTCCTTGCCGTCCGCATGCTGGCTGCGGGTACCGATCCCATGGCCGCAAGACTGCAGGAGCAGCTGATCGATTTCGCCGGTGAGCTTCGACAGGCCGCGATGGCCAAGGGTGCCCGCCTGCGCACCTCGGTCCCGGAAAGCGCGTAGGGAACACGGATGGCCAGGACAGGCACCGGAGCTCCCGGACTCCTTTACACGGATCCGGTCCGCTACCCGCAATCCGCCTCTCCCCAGGTACGCACCAAGCGCGCGTTCCTGCTGCTGTTCCTGACCCTGGTTCTGCCTGGTTCGGCTCAGATCGTGGCCGGCGACCGCCGGCTGGGACGGCGTGCACTGCAGGTGACCTTCCTGGTCTGGGCCGCGGTAATTGCCGTCCTGGTTCTGGCGCCGACCAACCGCATCCTGCTGGTGAACATCTTCACCAACGGCTGGGCGTCTTTCCTGATCATGACCGTCCTGGCTCTGCTCGCCGCCGGCTGGGCCTTCCTCTTCCTGAACACCTTCCGGATCATCCGCCCTCCACTGCTCCAGCGGAACGTCCGTCCGGCAGTGGCGGGTGCACTGGCGGTGCTGATGGTCGTCACCAGCGGCGGACTGGCGTACGGCGCCTGGCTGCTCAACGTCAGCCGCCAGACGTTCGACACTATCTTCGCTTCGGGCCCGGCACTGGATCCCGTGGACGGCCGCTACAACTTCCTGCTGATGGGCGGAGACGCCGGGGCGGACCGCACCGGCCTCCGGCCGGACAGCATGTCCGTTTTCAGTGTCGACGCCGATACCGGCCAGATCGTCACTTTCGGCCTGCCCCGCAACTTCCAGAATGCGCTGTTCACGGAGGACTCTCCGCTTTGGCAGGTGTACCCGGAAGGTTACAACTGCGGTGACGAATGCATCCTGAACAGCCTGTACCAGGTGGTCACGGACAACTACTCCGATCTCTACCCAGGCTCCTCGGATCCCGGTGCCGAAGCCATGATGGACGCAGCCGGTGGCATCCTGGGCCTTGAAGTGCAGTCCTATGTCATCGTGGATATGGAAGGTTTCTCCACGCTGATCGATGCCATGGGCGGCGTGAAGATCAACGCCGGCGGCTGGGTTCCGATCACGGCGGCGGAAATTCCCGGCACCAACCTGCACTACCCGCCGGACGGCTGGATCGCTCCGGGTGTCCAGACGATGGACGGCTACACGGCCCTCTGGTATGCCCGGTCCCGCGAATTCGTAACGGATTATCACCGGATCGCCCGCCAGCAGTGCGTCCAGCAGGCCATGGTTGCCCAGCTCGACCCCACCACGCTGCTCACCAGGTTCCAGGCCATCGCTTCTGCCGGTGAGCAGGTCGTGCACACTGACATCCCGCAGGACGCCCTGGGCAGCTTCGTCGATCTGGCGCTGAAGTCCAAAAACCATGAAGTCCAGCGCATGACCATTGGTCCTCCCGACTTCGGCACGGCTGCCGACAACTTCGTGACGTATCCGGACTTCAATCTCATTCATGCACGGGTCCAGGAAATGCTCGCAGCGACGGACGCGGCGGCGGAAGCCGCTGAGGCTGAAGCGACCGACGGGTCCGACGCCGGGGAAGCACCGGCAGAGGAAGCACCGGCAGAAGAAGCACCGGCAGAAGAAGCACCGGCGGCACCGGAGCAGGACACCGCCATCGGCGCAGAGACTCCTGCCGAAGCTCCCGCCGCTGAGGCGGTCCCCGAGATCACTGAGGAGTACCTGCAGGAGCTTGCCCGGATCGGTGACACTGCCACCCTGGGTATGCTGCTGGACAACAACGGCGTGTGCAGCGCAGGCTGACTTCGAGCATCACCTTTGCCGGGCTGCACCGGCGATCCGACAGCGTCCTGAGGAAGAACCATGTACCTGCTTGCCGGAACCCTCCGCCCTTACGCCTGGGGATCCCTGACCGCCATGGCCGAGCTTTTCGGCCGTGATCCCAGCGGCGAACCCGAAGCAGAGCTTTGGTTTGGGGCCCATCCGGGCGCTCCGTCACGCCTGGTGGAGTCCCCCGGCGGCTTTTCCACCCTGGACGAGCTGATCAGCAGCGACCCGGAAGCGGCCCTGGGCCGTGAGAGCGTCGCTGAGCATGGACCGGAACTGCCGTTCCTGGCGAAAGTCCTTGCTGCAGGGTCACCGCTCTCCCTGCAGGTCCATCCCACCCAGGAACAGGCTCGGGCAGGTTTTGAAGCCGAAGACGCTGCCGGGGTTGACCGGTCTGCAGCGAACCGCAACTACAAGGATCCCAACCACAAACCCGAGATGATCTTCGCCCTGAGCGACTTCGAGGCGCTGTGCGGTTTCCGGCCACCGGAAGACGCGGCGCAGCTGTTCCGTACCCTGGCGGCTCTCGTGGAGGCCTCCGGCAGCCCGGCACCCGTGCTCCTGGCTGAAGCTGCGTCCGATCTTGAGTCCGGCCGGCCCCAGGCGGAACGGCTGGAGAAAGTATTCCGCCGTCTGATCGCCGGTGATGAGGACGTCAGGGACGCGGTCGCTGCGGCAGCCGCAGCGGTACGGTCGCTGGACGAGAGCGCCAGGACCGGCCTGGATCCGGCGCTCGCCGGGTTGGAGGAGCTCGACGGCTACTACCCTGAAGACCCCGGGGTGCTGATCTCCCTGCTGCTCAACCGGGTCTCACTGGCTCCCGGGGACGCCATCTACCTGCCCGCCGGAAACGTGCATGCGTACCTCAGCGGGCTGGGCGTGGAAGTCATGGCTGCCTCGGACAATGTCCTGCGCGGGGGTTTGACCCCTAAGCACGTGGATATCCCTGAGCTGCTGCAGACCATCGATTTCCGGTCCCTGGGCATCCCGCGGGTGGAGGCCCAGGCCACCGGCCTGGGCCAGGAACTATACCGGCCGCCGTTCAGCGAATTCACACTCCAGCGGCTGGAGCTGGTGCAGTCTGCCAACGGAGCGGAGAGCATGTCAGCCTCGGACGTGTCCGTGCTCCAGAACGGACCCACGCTGGTCATTGCGCTCCGCGGGTCCGTGGTCCTGGACTCCCCGAAACAGGACCTGGTGCTGCACCCGGGAGACTGCGCCTTCATCCCGGCGAATGAAGCCCCTGTCATCGCAAAGCTCGCCGCACATTCAGCCCAGCACGACGACGGCGCCCTGGCCTTCGCCGTAACGGTCGGCACCCCGGGCGCAGCCAACGTCCCCGACGAGCCGCAGCTGGACCTCTAGGCGCCCTCCCCCGCAGGCAGGGTCAGCGCTTTACCCGGGCGGCCACCGAGGAAGCGAGTCCCCGGGCGCGGCGCAGGGCTGTCTTCGCCAGCGGCAGCGCCGTCGTGAATACCGGATACAGTGGGGACAGCGGCTTGTCCCAGGTCCCGGCCAGCAGGTCTTCGTGCTGCGCCCAGCCCGTCTTGAACTTGGACACGCCGTCGTTGAGCAGTCCGTTGAAGTCGTAGCGGGTGATTCCCCTGGCCTTCATTTCCCGGATGGCGAGCCATTTGAGCGCATAGTTGGCCCGGAGACGTTCGCCCTCTTCGCTCATGCCGCCGTAAAGCTCGAAGGCAGTGTGTCCGCTGGCGGAAAGCCATAGGAATGCCACGACGTCGTTGCCCTTGAACGCGGCGTAGACAGGTGAATCAGCACCCAGGTTCTCAAAGATGTCCTGGTAGTACCGGTCCTCGTGGATGCCGAATCCGGCACGTTCGGCGGTCTCTTTGTAGACGGCGAGGCACTGCGGGATCTCGGCGGCCGTCACGGCACGGTAGTCCAGGTCCTCCCGGCCGGACTTGCGGATGTACTGCCGGTGCTTCTTGCCCATTCCGGCCAGCAGGTCCTCTTCGCCGAGCGTCAGGTCCAGGATCAGCGTGCGCGGAATGAGGATGGTGTTACTGCTGCGCCGGAACCCTGCAGCCGGCAGCGCGGCGGTCGCCGGGGCAGTGTCCTCCCAGTCCGGCTCGATTGTCAGGGCCACTGCGCCGTGGCGGGCCTTGGCCCAGGCCGCGACGGCGTCGAGCACGGCATTCTCCTGCCCCGGCTCCCCCTGCGGGCCGCGCGGAATGTAAGCCAGCGCCCGGAAAGGAAACGGCAGGGGACGCAGCAGCAGCTGGGCAGTCCCCACCACGCCGGAGCCATCGGACAGCAGGAGCCTCTCCACACGCCAACCGTGATCAGCCTTGGTCTTCCCCCAACCCCACAACTGCTGGGGATGACCGTTGAACTGGTTGACGTACCCGTTCCAGCGGGTGGGGTCAGTACAGGGAGTAACGCTCAGTGTCATGACATCAAGCCTACGTGGAAGCCGGCACCGGGCCGGAACCGGGCGGTTGTTATGCAGCTGGAACCGGCGGGACGGAATATAGTAAGCAGGCTTTGCTAGGCTCGACTATGGCTACTTCAACCCCCAGCGCATCCAGTCCATCGGAACCTTCTGTTGATGCCCGGACCGGCTTCGGCAGCCGGGACCTGATCCGTCAACTGACGGTGACCGTCTCCTTCATCCTGTGCATCATCGGCTCGGTGATCGGCGTCGGCGTCTTCGGCGGCACCCGCATCGCTGAAGCCGCGGGCGGTGCCCTCAGCGCTGATGCCACTTTCCTGGCACCGGCGAGCCCGGCGTTCTCCATCTGGTCCGTCATCTACACCGGCCTCGGTGCCTACACCATCTACCAGTGGCTTCCATCGCAGCGTTCGGCGCCGCGGCAGCGCTCACTGGGCTGGCTCGTGGCCGTTTCCATGCTGCTCAACGCCGCCTGGATCCTCAGCGTGCAGGCCGGTTCCGTGCCGCTCTCCGTCGCCGTGATCGCCGCGCTGCTGGTCACTCTTGCCATCGTCTTCAAACGGTATTCCCGCAGCCGTCCCGACAGCTGGCTTGGGGCCATCGTCGTCGACGGAACCCTGGGCCTTTATCTTGGCTGGGTCTGCGTGGCTATCTGCGCCAATATCGCCTCCGCACTGACCGCTGGGGGCTTTGACGGGTTCGGCCTCGACCCGGTCCTCTGGGCAGGCATCGTGCTGGCGGCAGCCACCGCCGTCGGGATCGGGCTTGCCGTGTACGGCCGCGGACGCCTGGCACCGGCTGCGGCCCTTGCCTGGGGGCTGTCCTGGATTGCGGTTTCCAGGGTCACCGGCGAACTGGTCTCGACGGCGACTGCAGTCCTGGCAGCAGTTGCTGCCGCCGTGGTGGTCATCGCGACGGTCGCGGCGCGGGTCGCCGCGCACCGCCGCGGCGAGAACCCAGGCAGAGGGCTGGAACCGGTGCCCCGGACGGGCACGCCCGAAGGGGGGCGCCCCGGCGCCCCCCCCCCCTCCCGGGTTGGTTCCTAGCGCAGGCGGGCGTAGGACTCCCACTTGTGTGACTGGTGTTCGCCGTCGACCACGCGGATGGTTCCTGACTTCGAGCGCATCACGATCGACTGGGTCAGCACGCGGTCCTTCTTGTAGCGCACGCCGCGGACCAGGTCGCCGTCGGTGATACCGGTCGCAGCGAAGTAGCAGTTGTCGCTGGTGACCAGGTCATTCGTCGAGAGCACGCGGTCAAGGTCGTGACCTGCGTCGATTGCCTTCTGCTTCTCCTCGTCCGACGTCGGCCACAGCCGGCCCTGGATGACTCCGCCAAGGGTCTTCACGGCGCAGGCGGTGATGATGCCCTCAGGGGTACCTCCGATGCCCATCAGGGCGTCGACGTCGGTGCCCTCGCGGGCCGCCGCGATGCCGCCGGCAACGTCGCCGTCCATCAGCATCCGGGTGCGGGCGCCGGCGTCGCGGATTTCCTGCACCAGGGGCTTGTGCCGGTCGCGCTCAAGGATCATCACGTTGAGCTGGTTGATCTTCTTGCCCTTGGCCTTGGCGATCAGGTGCAGGTTCTGCTTGACCGGCAGGCGCAGGTCCACCATGTCGGCGGCCTCGGGGCCGGTAACCAGCTTCTCCATGTAGAACACGGCGGAGGGATCGAACATGGTGCCGCGCTCGGCAACTGCCAGCACTGCCAGGGCGTTGTTGATGCCCAGGGCGGTCAGGCGGGTTCCATCGATCGGGTCCACGGCGACGTCGCACAGCGCGCCCGTCCCGTCTCCGACATGCTCGCCGTTGTAGAGCATGGGCGCCTCATCCTTTTCGCCCTCGCCAATGACCACGACGCCGTTGAAGTGGACTGTGGAGATCAGGGAGCGCATTGCGTCGACGGCAGCGCCGTCGGCAGCGTTCTTGTCACCGAAACCAACCCAGTGACCGCCGGCGATCGCTGCAGCCTCGGTCACCCGGACCAGCTCAAGCGCCAGGTTCCGGTCCGGCTCGTCATCACCGACGGCCAGTGCGGGAGAGAGAGTTGAGTACTGGGCACCTTGGGACACGTTAACCTCATCTTCGAAATTCAGGCCCGCCCTGGACATGGTCCCGGACAGCGGCCTACAGCTGATCCTTGCTCCGATCATAGTCGCCGTGGCACAGACCTCACCGCTGGAACGTAGTTTTGGGGCGCTTTCAGCTGCTCCTGTGCCCGGGCAGCTTCGCCGTAAATAGGACTTGACCCCCCGGATAGGCGATTATGGAAGGGTGAGTGAGCAGCAGCCGGAGAATCCCGTAACCCCCACCTTGACCGCCAAGCAGGCCAAACGTGCCAACGCGAATGTCATTGGCATGCTCATTGCCACCGGGATCACGCTGGCGATTGTCCTCATACCGGTGCTCCTGAACCCGTATGAGAAGCCTCCGGTGCGGGATGTAGACGTTCAGGCCGTCGCGGGCGAAGCTGCAGGCGACGCCGGGTACGATCCCCTTGCTCCCGATCTGCCCGAAGGCTGGACCGCCAATTACGCCCGCTGGGACTCCGGGGTCAACTCCGGCGTACCGGCCTGGGAAGTGGGATATCTCACTCCCGATACCGAATTCATCCGCCTGACGCAGACCGCCGAAGCCAACCCGACCTGGATTTCGCAGACCACCCGGGACTCGCTTGTGGCCGGTGAGCGCACCGCCGGAGGAGCCGCGTGGCAGTTGCGGGACAGCGCCAACGGAGAAGCGCACCTTGTCACGGAGGTCGAGGGCATGACCGTCATCCTCAGCTCCGAAGCCGACCTGGCAACCGTTGACGTCCTGGCCGAAGCCGTCCTGCAGGACCTCGCTGCCCCCTCCGGCAACTAGCAGCCGCACGGTTTGTCACGGCGGTAACAGAGCACCGGAGTGCCGCCTGAGCCTTATGGTGGAACGGTGACCGAACTGAACAGCCCCCTTACTGCCCCCCTCACTCCCGCCCAGGCATGGCAGCGCCTGCGGAAGGGCAACGAACGTTTTGTCTCCGGCACCTCCCGGCACCCCAACCAGGACGCGCCCCGGCGCAGCTCACTGGTGAACGAACAGAATCCGTTCGCCGTCATCTTCGGCTGCTCCGACTCGAGGCTCGCCGCCGAAATCATCTTCGACCTCGGCCTCGGCGACGTTTTCGTGGTCCGCACGGCAGGACAGGTCACCGACGACGCCGTCCTGGGCTCGCTGGAGTACAGCGTAGGCGTGCTGGGAGTTCCGCTGATCGTGGTCCTGGGCCATGACAGCTGCGGCGCGGTGACGGCGGCCAAGCACACCGTCGACACGGGCTCAATGCCTGCGGGCTACGTCCGGACCCTGGTCGAACGCATCACCCCCTCGGTCCTGGCCGCCCAGCGCAACGGGCTGGAGGAGGTCAACGACATGGTCGTTGAGCACACCCGCCAAACCGCGGAACGCCTGGTGGAAAGCTCACGGCTGATTTCGGATGCTGTCAGCACCGGGGCAACCGCCGTCGTCGGGCTCTCCTACCGCCTGGCTGAAGGCCGTGCCGATCTCGTCTCCAGCATTGGCACGATCGAAACCGACGCCGGGGACCTGGCAGCGAACTAGGGCGCCGGCACTTTTACGACGCGGGTTTCAACACCTGCACCCGCGCCCACTAGGCTTGGAGCCATGACTTCGAACTCCGCTGAATACCGCATTGAACATGACACCATGGGTGAGGTCCGCGTCCCGGTAAATGCCCTTTACCGTGCCCAGACCCAGCGCGCCGTGGAGAACTTCCCGATTTCCGGCAAGCCGCTGGATGACGCCCATATCGAGGCACTGGCGCGCATCAAGAAGGCTGCCGCCATCGCCAACGCTGAACTGGGAGTGCTCGACGACGAGCGCGCCAAGGCGATCGCTTCCGCCGCCGATGAGGTGGCTGCCGGCCAGCACTACGGCCAGTTCCCGATCGACGTGTTCCAGACCGGCTCCGGCACGTCCTCGAACATGAACACCAACGAGGTCCTCGCCGAGCTTGCCACCCGCGCACTCAAGGCTGCAGGCAGCGAGACCTCCGTTCACCCCAACGACCACGTCAACGCCTCGCAGTCCTCCAACGACGTGTTCCCGACCTCGGTCCATGTCGCCGCGACTTCTGCGCTGATCAACAACCTGATCCCGTCCCTGGAGCGCCTCGCCGCGTCGCTCGAACGCAAGGCCGAGGAATTCAAGGACGTGGTCAAGTCCGGCCGTACCCACCTCATGGACGCCACCCCGGTGACCCTGGGCCAGGAATTCGGCGGCTACGCTGCCCAGGTCCGCTACGGCATCGAGCGCGTCCAGGCATCCCTCCCCCGCGTCGCCGAGGTTCCGCTGGGCGGCACTGCCGTCGGCACCGGCATCAACACCCCGGCCGGCTTCCCGCAGCGCGTGATCGAACTGCTGGCAGCCGACACCGGCCTGCCGCTGACCGAAGCACGGGACCACTTCGAGTCCCAGGCCAACCGCGACGCCCTCGTTGAGGTCTCCGGCATGCTGCGCACCATCGCAGTGTCCTTCTCCAAGATCGCCAACGACCTGCGCTGGATGGGCTCCGGCCCCAACACGGGCCTCGGCGAAATCGCCATCCCCGACCTGCAGCCGGGCTCCTCGATCATGCCGGGCAAGGTCAACCCCGTGATCTCCGAGGCCGTCATGCAGGTTGCCGCACAGGTTGTGGGCAACGACGCCGCCATCGCCTGGGCCGGCACCTTCGGCTACTTCGAGCTCAACGTCGGCATCCCCGTCATCGCCTCGAACCTGCTGGAGTCGATCCGCCTGCTCGCCAACTCCTCGGTGATCATGGCCGACAAGATGATCGACGGCATCGAAGCCAACGTGGAGCGCGCCCGCTACCTGGCCGAGGCCTCCCCCTCGATCGTGACCCCGCTGAACAAGTACATCGGCTACGAGAACGCGGCCAAGATCGCCAAGTTCGCGGTCAAGGAAGGCAAGACCATCCGCCAGGCCGTCGTCGAACTCGGTTTCGTCGAGCGCGGCGAGGTCACCGAGGAACAGCTCGATGCTGCCCTCGATGTCCTCTCCATGACCAAGCCGCCGCAGGCCTAGTTTTCGGAGTTTCCAGAAGGGCCGCCGGGATTCCCGGCGCCCCTTTTTTCTGCCCTCCTCCCGGCATGAAGGACATATTTGCACTCAAAGTCACACCGTGCAAAAGTTTACTCTGTGAAGAATAGTGCAGGTTCAGACGGGGGGCTCCGTGAACGCAAACGGGCGGCCACCCACAGTGCCATCACAAGCGCGGCACGGGCCCTCACCGCCGAACACGGCCTGGCCGGATACACGGTGGAGGAGCTCTGTGAACAGGTGGGCATTTCAAGGCGCACCTTCTTCAACTATTTCCCTGCCAAGGAAGACGCCGTACTGGGCGCCCCTGCCGCCCTGCCGGAAGAGCTCACCGAACCGTTCATCGCGGCGGGGTCTGCCGGACCGGGACTTTCCCCGACCCTGCTGCAGGATCTGGTGGATCTGGCCGTGGCCCATATGGAGTCAATGGCAGTTTCCCGGGCAGAGCTGGCCCAGCTCAAAGAGGCCCTGACCACCGAACCCCGGCTGGTCTTCAAACTCGTGCAGGGGACCCAGGAAGCGGATGAACGTCTGCGCCGCCTCATCGCCCGGCGCGAGCACCTTGATCCCGCGGACCCGCAAATCACCGCCGTCGCCACTGTCTTTTCGGCTCTGCTGCAGCGAGCGGGCCCCGAGTTTTTCGATCCGGACAACAACCGCAGCTACCGCGCGGTCCTCACCTCCGCCGTCGAGCCGGTCCGGGCAGTCTTTTCTTCCTTCTCCCCCCTCACTCCCAGCAAGGACCTTTCATGACCACCACCGCGCCCGCCTCCGGGCCGCTGCTGCTGACCCAGAAACGCATCTGGATCATCTTTTCCGCCTTGATTGCAGGCATGCTGCTCTCCAGCCTGGACCAGACCATCGTCTCCACGGCCATGCCCACGATCGTGGGCGAATTGGGCGGCGTCGAGCACCAGACCTGGATTACGACCTCCTACCTGCTCGCCACCACCATCGTCATGCCGATCTACGGCAAGTTCGGCGATGTCCTCGGCCGGCGGAACCTCTTCCTCTTTGCTATCGCCCTCTTCACGCTGGCCTCGGTCGGGTGTGCCTTCGCCACCGATTTCTGGGGCTTCGTGGTCTTCCGTGCCCTTCAGGGACTGGGCGGCGGCGGCCTGATGATCCTGTCCCAGGCCATCATTGCGGACATCGTTCCGGCAAATGAGCGCGGCAAGTACATGGGTCCGCTCGGCGGCATCTTCGGCCTCTCCGCCGTCGCCGGCCCCCTGCTCGGCGGATTCTTCGTCGACCACATGACGTGGCAGTGGGCCTTCTACATCAACATTCCGATCGGCATCGCCGCCTTCCTGATCGCGTTCTTCACCCTGACGCTGCCGAGCAAGAAGGCCGTGAAGCGGATCGACATCCCCGGCGTCGTCCTGCTGTCCATTGCCACCACCTGCCTGATCTTCTTCACTGACTTCGGCGGCGACGCCGACCGCGGCTGGACCGATCCCCTCACACTGGCCTTCGGCGCCGGCCTCCTGGCCTCAGCGTTTGCCTTTGTCCTGGCGGAGCGCCGGGCCGAGGATCCGATCATCCCGCTGAGCCTGTTCAAGAACCCGATCTTCGTGAACAGCACGGCTATCGGCTTCACGCTCGGCATGGGAATGTTCGCTGCGCTGGCGTTCGTCCCCACCTTCCTGCAGATGTCCACGGGCACCTCCGCAGCGGCCTCCGGCCTGCTGATGCTGCCCATGATGGTGGGCATGATGGGCACCTCCATCTGGTCGGGCCTCGCGATCACCAATACCGGCAAGTACAAGAAGTACCCCATCGCCGGCGCTGTCCTGGTCCTGGCGGCCCTGCTGTGGATGACTATGCTGACAGCCGAAACGCCCGTCTGGGTGATCTGCTCGCAGCTGTTCGTCTTCGGTGCCGGGCTCGGATTGATCATGCAGGTGGTGGTGCTGGTGGTGCAGAACTCTGTTCCCGTGGACCAGATCGGCACCGCCACCTCATCCAACAACTACTTCCGCGAGGTGGGCGCTTCGCTCGGCGTAGCTATCTTCGGTGCCATGTTCACCACCCGGCTCTCGGAGAACCTGATGGAGGTGTTTGCAGGGGCGGGCTTCGATCCCGCGGCGGCAGGCGAAGCTACCGCGACCCTGCAGCCGTCCGCGATGGAAGCCCTCCCCGAGCCTGTCCGCGACGGAATCGTGAATGCCTACGCCGAGTCCCTGGCTCCCGTCTTCTGGTACCTGGTGCCGTTCCTGGCCCTGGCCCTGATCCTGGCGTTCTTCCTCAAGGAGATCCCGCTCTCCGATGTCGCCGGAATGGTTGCCCGGGGCGAGGCCGTCGGCGGCGAGGAAGCAGTGCGGCTGGAGAAGGAGCAGGCCGCCGCGCGTGCCTCAGGCACCCCGGGCCCGCACTCCGGAGACAACGCGCAGCCTTCGCAGGATGCGCGGACCCGTGAGGACCCGGACGGCCCGCAGCCGTAGGCAACACCCACACCAAAGGCAAGGACTGGCACCCCGAGCGGGTGCCGGTCCTTGCTGGTCTTTCGGTCCTTCTTGGTCTTTCTGGCCGTTCCGCGGGGCCCTAGGCCTCGAACACCGGCACGCCCGTGGAGTTCCGGGCCAGCTCGATGAGCATCCGGTGCCGTTTGTTCAGCTCCGGAAGGGCATCGAGGGCGAACCAGCCCACGTCGGTGGATTCGTCGTCGTTCACCCGTGCCGTTCCTGCTTCATAGGTGCAGCGGAACACAAGGTTGAGGAACTGGCAGCGGTCCCGGTTCGGGAACTCGATGGGATCCGTGGTCCCCACATGGATCAGGTGTTCCAGCCGTGCCCGGACCCCGGTTTCCTCTTCGATTTCCCGCAGCAGGCCCGGGCCCGGCTCCTCCCCCGGTTCCAGGATGCCGGTGATGATGGTCCAGCGCCCATTGTCCGCCCGACGGCACAGCAGCACTTCCCCTGCGGGATTGAAAACGACGGCGGCAACTCCTGGCAGCCACAGCAAGTCGTGTCCCACTTTTTCGCGCAGGGAAAGAATGAAGTCGGGTGTGGGCATGGTCCTACTGTAGGCCAGGGGCCGCGAGTACCACGGCGGCCCCTGCCAGCATGAACGGCCCAAAAGCGATCCGGGTCTTCCCGGTCCCCCGTCCGCTCAGCACCAGCCACAGCCCCCAGATTCCTCCGAGCACGAAGCCGGCTGCGGCGCCTGCCAGGACGTGGCTCCAGCCGGCATACCCGAGGAAGAGCCCCAGGACCCCTGCCAGCTTCACATCGCCCAGGCCCAGCCCGCCGGGATTGATGAGCCGCAGCAGGAAGTATCCGGCCAACAGTCCAGCGGCGCCGAAGGCCATGCCCGCGAGGCGCCCGGGTTCCCCGGCGGCGAGCGCCGCCGCACCGAGCAGCAGCGACGACACCGGATAGGCGGGCAGTACCAGGCGGTTCGGCAGCCGGCGGGTACGGAGGTCTTCACTGGCAAGGCGCAGGGACAGCACCGCGAGGTAACCCAGGGCAGCCAGAAGCAGCCAGGCAGCAAAGCTGCTTCGAACCCAGTACTCCCCCACGATCCCCCACATGGGCCCTACCGTACCGGCAGGACCCTCCACAGCGGGGCATCCGGACGCCCCGCTGTGGACAAAGCCTTCCGCCCTAGGGGATCTGCCCGCCCTCCAGCAGTTCCGTGACCAGGGCCGCGATCGGAGAGCGCTCTGAGCGGGTGAGGGTCATGTGCCCGAAGAGCGGGTGGCCCTTGAGCGTCTCCACCACTGCCGCAATACCGTCATGGCGTCCAACCCTCAGGTTGTCGCGCTGGGCGACGTCATGGGTCAGCACCACCTTTGAGTTCTGGCCGATGCGGGACAGGACGGTCAGCAGGACGTTTTTCTCCAGCGACTGGGCCTCGTCCACGATCACGAACGCGTCGTGCAGGGACCGCCCGCGGATGTGGGTCAGCGGCAGGACCTCCAGCATTCCGCGGTCCAGCACCTCCTCCACAACCTCCTTGGAGACCAGCGCCTCCAGCGTGTCGAAGACCGCCTGCCCCCACGGCCCCATTTTTTCGCTCTCACTGCCGGGCAGGTAGCCGAGTTCCTGGCCGCCCACGGCATACAGCGGACGGAAGACCACCACCTTGCGGTGTTCCCGGCGTTCCAGGACCGCCTCGAGTCCGGCGCAGAGCGCCAGGGCTGATTTACCGGTACCGGCCCTGCCGCCCAGGGACACAATGCCCACTTCCGGATCCATGAGCATGTCGATCGCCAGCCGCTGCTCCGCGGACCGTCCGTGGAGGCCGAAGACATCGCGGTCCCCACGCACCAGGCGCACCTGCTTGTCGGCTCCCAGACGGCCGAGGGCTGAGGACCGCCCGGCCAGCAGTACCAGGCAGGCATTGACCGGCAGGTCCGCAGCCTCGGAAATGAACACCGGTTCATGGTCATAGAGCGCGTTGAGCTCGGCGTCGCCTATCTCCAGTTCCGCCATTCCGGTCCAGCCGGTGTCCCGCACCAGTTCATTGCGGTACTCATCCGCGGTGAGGCCAACGGCTGCCGCCTTCACCCGGAGGGGAAGATCCTTGGACACCACAGTGATAGTGCGTCCTTCATCCGCGAGGTTGCGGGCGACGGCGAGGATCCGGCTGTCGTTATCCGTTCCCCGGATCCCCAGTGGAAGTACATCCAGCGAGATATGGTTCACCTCCACCCGGAGCGTTCCGCCGGCGTCGCCGATGGGCACCGGGCGGTCCAGTCCGCCGTGCTCTACCCGCAGGTCGTCCAGGAGGCGCAGCGCGGTCCTGGCGAAGTAGCCCAGTTCCGGATCGTTTCGTTTGCCCTCAAGTTCACTGATCACCACCAGCGGCAGGATGACCTCGTGTTCCGCGAAGCGCAGGATGGCTTTCGGGTCGGAAAGCAGCACTGAGGTGTCAAGCACGAATCCCAGGGGTTGCCCGTCGGATCCCTCTGCGTGTGCCTGGGTGGATTGCGTCGATACGGCCACGTGGAACTCCAGTCAGGGACCGCCGGCCCCGATTAGCTAGAAGTGTGGTTACCCGCAGGCCGGCACGAGGGGCCGCCAGCGGCCTCCCTGGCACACACTGTGTGAGCATCCGGCCTCCGGTTCCGTCAGCGTCGGGCTGACCGATACGTACAAGCTACGCCCGCCCCCACGCCTGCCGGCAGAGGGACACGAACCAGTTTGGGCGAAGTTCGCGTGCTGTTTGCGGCAATGAGGTCCGGTTGTGCAGCGCCCCCGGACTCAGCCGTGCCGGTGGCCGGGATGGCCCCATGACGCTGCCGCCGCAATGACGAGCGCTCCGATCGCGGGGTTGAGTGACGCCATCCCCAGGCTGAAGTAGGCGGCGCCGCCGCAGAGGGATCCCACGGTCAGGGCAGACCACAGCAGCAGGTAGCGCCCCCAGCCGGTGTCCTTTTCGCCGAAAAGGGCAGCAACTGCGCGCTGACCGAGCTTCACGAGTGTTCCGGTCATGTAGGTGATGCCGATGGACACCTCGCCCTCCCGCTCGAACACGGCGTTGAGGCTCCCCATGGCCAGGGCGAGGAGCGGACCCAGCAGGCCCTCGGTTCCGGGCGTGGCCGTGCTGAGCAGGGCCGCCGTGAGCCCGGCGGCGGATACCAGGCAGATGGCAGGACGGCGGTGCCGGGACAGGAGGCGGCGCAGCACGGAGGCACCGGCAACACCCAGGAAGAACGCCGCAATGAGTCCGAAGGCCTGGAGGAAACCGGTCAGGGAGCCATTGGCCACCGCTGCACCGGCGCGCGTGGAGTTGCCGGTCATGAAAGAAACGAACCAGCCCCCCAGATGGAGGAACCCAATGGCATCGGCATAACCTGCGGTCCAGGCCAACCCTGAGGCCAGGAGGATTTCGGAGCGTGTGTGGCGCTGCATCGTCAGGGTACCGGGCTAGGATCCAAACCGCCGCTGACGGCTCGCGTAGTCGCGGAGCGCACGCAGGAAATCCACCCTTCGGAAATCCGGCCACAGCGCCTCGCAGAAATAGAACTCGCTGTAGGCGCTCTGCCACATCAGGAAGCCCGACAGCCGCTGCTCACCCGACGTCCGGATCACGAGTTCAGGATCGGGCTGCCCCCGGGTATACAGGTACTCGGAAATCTGTGCATCGCACAGTTCCTCGGTGATTTCTTCAATCTCTTTGCCCTGCCGGCGGGCATCGCGCAGCAGTTCCTTGACGGCGTCGACAATCTCTCGCCTGCCGCCGTAGCCGATGGCCACGTTGACATGCAGTCCTGTTGCGGTGGCCGTGGCTTCCCCGAGCCGGGACAGCTGGCCGGAGAGTTCCGGAGGCAGGATCTCCAGCGCGCCCACAGGCTGGACCCGCAGATCCCCCCGCTCACCGAGCCGGTCCAGGGTGTTGGCGATGATACCCAGCAGGGGTTGCAGTTCATCCGGGTCACGGTTGAGGTTGTCCGTCGAGAGCATGTACAAGGTCACTACGCGTACGCCGAGTTCCTCGCACCAGCCCAGGAACTCCAGGATCTTGTCCGCACCCGCCTGATGGCCGTCCGACGTCGGGGCGCCCGCGAGTTTTGCCCAGCGCCGGTTCCCGTCCACCATGACCCCGATGTGTTCCGGAATCCGGTCATTGGCCAGGCTTCGCCTCAAGCGCCGCTCATAGTAGGCGTAAACCACACCGGGAAACCGCACGGGTGACTCACCTGCCTCTGAGAATGGGGGGCCTGCGCGGAACGCAGGATCGACTGTTTCTAGGCTACCGCGCACTCCCGCCCCCGCCGTGCAGGGAGGCGCGGCGAATGAGTGGCGGAGTTCTCTACCCGAAGGTAACCTACCGGATCGTAGGTTAGAATCGGCAGCATGACTTCACGCTCGCAGCGAGTGCCGGTCCAGCAGGATCCGGACTCCCGTAATACACCGGGGCCGCTCGAATCGGCAGTTGAATCAGTGGCCGATGCTCTGGACATTAAACCCCGCCTGCGCGGCTGGCTGCATGCCGGGGCCACACCTCTGGTGCTGGCAGCTGGCATCGTCCTGGTCGTGCTCGCTCCGACCACCGGAACCCGGATCGCATCCGCGGTGTACGCGCTGACCGGGATCCTCCTCTTCGGCATTTCAGCCGTGTACCACCGGGGCAACTGGTCCCCCGGCGTGAAAACAATCCTCAAGCGGCTCGACCACACGAACATCATGCTCGTTATTGCCGGCTCCTACACTCCGCTGGCCTGGGCGCTGCTCCCGCGCGACAAAGCCGTGCTGCTGCTGATCCTTATCTGGAGCGGTGCGCTGGCTGGAATCGCCTTCCGCCTGCTGTGGCTGCATGCTCCCCGCTGGCTCTACACCCCGGTCTACATCGCCCTGGGCTGTGCGGCACTGTTCTACATCCCGGACTTCTGGTCGGTGAATATGCCGGCAGCGGTGCTGGTGATCGCCGGCGGGGCTGCGTACATTGCCGGCGCGGTGATTTACGCCATGAAACGGCCGAACCCGTCCATCGAGTGGTTCGGATTCCACGAGATCTTCCATGCCTTCACGCTTGCGGGATTCTCCTGCCACTACATCGCCATCATGGTGGCTGTCCTGTCCGCCGGAAGCTAGCCGCACGTCACCTGAATATCAGCCCGCCGGTGCCTCCGGCCGGAGCTGGGCACGCAGCTCTTCAGCCGTAGAGACCGGCTGCTTGCAGGCCATCCCCCTGCAGACATAAGCCAGGGCAGGAACCTCCGTGTTGCGTCCTTCGAGCAGTGGTACCCCCTCCGGGCGGCCGTGGGCAATGACCAGCGATGGTCCGCCTGCGCTGCGTCCTGCGGCGAGCAGCGCGGCGACGGCGTCCGGATCTGAGCCGGTAACGGCAAGTTCGCGGGGCCCGTCGATTAGTGCCTGCTGGACGGACATCGCCCATCCCACGGCTTGCGGGGCCGCGGGCGCGGCCCGCAGCACGTGGAACAACAATTGTTCGGCCAAGGCCCGGTGCCGGGCCGGGCCGCCATAGGACGCCGAGGTCAGCAGCACTCCGGCGAACAGGGCCGTTCCGCTCGGCACCGCGTCATCCAACGGGCTGGCGGATGACGTGCCGCCCTGGGCATGGCGCACCTGCGCTGACTGGGCCGCCGTGTCGGAGAGCGCACCGGAGGCCAGGAACCTCTCAGCGGCGGCCGCGACCAGGGCCTGGGCTTCTGTATGCCAGCGGGGTTCGCCGGTGACGGCGTACAGCGCGAACAGTCCCTCCGCGACGCCCGCATAGTCCTCCATCAGGCCCTCGATTCCCTGCGCTGAGCCGTGGTTGGACACCCGGTAAAGTATTCCGTCCTTTCGATGCACTGCCAGCAGGTACTCCGCAGCAGCCTGGGCGGATTCCAGGATCCGCGGCTCGGGAACCCCGTTGTCCGCCAGCACCGCGGCGGCATCGGCGAGGCCCGCAACCGCCAGCCCGTTCCACCCCGCCACAACCTTCTCGTCGCGGTCCGGCTGGGGGCGGGAGCTGCGTACTTTGGCCAGGACCTGCCGGGCGTGTTCCCAGCTTCGTGCCTGCGCCTCGTCCGGGACGGCAGCCAGCCGCAGGGTACTGCCGGGCAGCCGGTGGGAAGCGCCGTCGTCGGCATCCGTGTCCAGCAGGTCCAGTGCCGGGTTGCCGGCACCCAGCGCGGCCGTCAGTTCCGCCCGGGTGAAGACGTAGGTGGCTCCCTCGACTCGACTGCCGTCCACCTGCGTATCCGCGTCCAGGGAAGAGGCATAGGCCCCACCGGGCAGCCGCAGTCGAAGATCCAGCCAGTGTGCCGTTTCACGCGTCACACGCAGGGCGAGGGCGCGGTGGTCGGGGTCTTCCGCGGACCGGGCCCACTGAGCGTAGACCCGCAGCAGCTGGGCATTGTCGTAGAGCATTTTTTCGAAGTGCGGCACCTGCCAGCGCCGGTCCACGGTGTACCGCGCAAAGCCGCCTTCCACCTGGTCGAAGAGAGCGCCCAGGGCCATGGCGGTGAGGGTCCGTGCGGCCAGCCCGGCTGCCGCAGGTGCGGTCGGAGCACCGCTGCCGGAATGTGCCAGCAGGAAGCGCAGAAGGGGCGACGGCGGGAACTTGGGCGCTCCGCCGAAGCCGCCAAAGTCGGTGTCCTCGGCGCCTTCGAGGACCTCGACGGCGGACGAAAGTGCCCGGGCGGCTGCTTCGGCATGCTCCGCTGTGTCCGGCAGGCCGGCGCCGTCGATGGTTCCCAGCAGGCGGGCGTTGGCGAGCTGCCCGGAGGCAAGGTGCTCGGCGATCTGGGCAGCGCTCTGCTCGACGTCCGGGCGCCGGTCACGCCACGCACTGGAGACTGCTTCCAGTACCTGCCGGAAGGACGGGGTTCCCTGCAGCTGCTGCGGCGGGAAGTACGTTCCGGCGTAATACGTCCTGCCGTCGGGAAGGGCGAAAACGCTCATGGGCCAACCGCCCTGCCCGGTCAGCGCCTGTGTCGCCGCCATGTAGGCAGAATCCACATCGGGGCGTTCCTCGCGGTCCACCTTGATGCTGACGAAGTGCTCGTTGAGGAAGTCCGCAATCTCCGGGTCCTCGAAGGATTCGTGTGCCATGACATGGCACCAGTGGCACGCGGCATAACCGATCGAGATGAACACTGGAACATCACGGCGGCGTGCCTCGTCAAAGGCGGCGTCGCCGAAGGGCCACCAGTCCACCGGGTTGCCGGCATGCTGGCGCAGGTAGGCGGAGGCCTGGTTCTTCAACCGCTCCGCCATGATGCTTATCCCGCCGTGTCCTGGCCTGCGCGCTTACCGGCCGTGTCGGCGCTGCCAGCCTGGTCTGTTTCGGCCATGGAGCCCGCGGTGCCGGGTTCGCGGACGGGGAAGGTGGTTCCTGCGCCGCCGTCTGTGCTAAGGTCGCCGGCGGCCTGGGCACGGTAACGGACCCGGCGGATCCTCTTCACCATGTCGCGGATCAGGAAGACCACGCACAGGGCGAGGAAGAGCGTCGCGAGGAAACCCAGCAGGCCGGGGGTGATGTCGCCTTCCTCCAGGCCGGGCTTGAGGTCGCCCTCGATGGGGGCCGGGTTGACGGTGAGGTACAGGCTGTACAGCAGGTTCACGAAGTATCTCTCTCTTGGCAAAACACGGCGCCATGGAACGCGGTGTCTAGCCTCTATCGTATGCCAGCGAAGAGGTCAGTTTCGGGGACAGTGGCCGGGACGCGGGATTCGATCAGGGAAAAGTCCTCCCAGGGCCAGATCTCGCGCTGGAGGTCCGTGCTGACTGCGAAAAAGAAGCCTTCGGGATCTACTTGGGTGCGGTGCGCCTTGAGTGCAGCGTCACGCACGGGGAAGAACTCCCCGCACTCGATCTGCGTGGTCGTAGGATGCAGCGGTGCCGGCGGCTGGTTGCCCTCGGTGTCAGCCTCGAGCCATGCTGCCAGCCGCTCGGCGTACGGCGACTCGAGGCCCGCTTCCATCAGCGCGTCGTGCAGGGCCCGGAACCGTTCGGGGTTGAAGCCCCGGTCGTAGTAGAGCTTCAGCGGCTCCCAGGCCTCCCCTGTTCCCTGGTATCGGGCGGGGTCTCCAGCGGCGTGGAAAGCCTCCACGGCAATTTTGTGCGCCATGATGTGGTCGGGGTGGGGGTAACCGCCGTTTTCGTCATAGCTGATGATCACGTGCGGCCGGAACTCCCGGACCAGCTTCACCAGCGGGGCTGCAGCTGTTTCGAGCGGGCGGAGGGCGAAGCACCCGGCAGGAAGATCCGGCAGCGGATCTCCTTCGGGCAGCCCGGAATCCATGAATCCCAGCCAGCGGTGTTCGATTCCCAGGGCTGCCTGGGAGGCTGCCATTTCGCTGCGGCGCAGTCCTGCGAGGTCGCGCTTGGCTGCGGGGTCATCCGCAGCACCCGGATTCAGCACGTCACCCCGCTCGCCGCCGGTGCAGGTGGCCACCATGACCTGGACACCGGAGGCTGCATAGGACGCCATGGTTGCCGCGCCTTTGCTGGCCTCATCATCCGGGTGAGCGTGGACGGCCAGCAGCCGCAGTTCTCCGGCGGGCCCGGAACTCGTTTCGGTCGACAACACGCTACTCCTGACATCCGGCAAAAGGCCGGTCTGAATGTTCGGTAAAATGAAGCGGTGAGCACTGAGGATGGTACTGAAGAGGCAGCCGGCGGCCAGCCTGCTTCCGAACGCCCCGCGGACGGAATGGCTTCTGAGACAAGGTTAGCCAATCGCTACGGCACCCCCAAGCCCGGCATGAGCCGGCGCACCAAGACCATCCTCGCTTCCGGGGCCGGCGCCGTGGCCGTGGGCGTCGCAGTCTTCATGGCTATTCCCACCGGAGCCGGGGCAGTGAGTTCCAAGGACGTGGGCTTCACCATCCCCAACGCCTCCACCGCCGTCGTTGACTTCACAGTCACCAAGCCAACGGATGTCACGGTCGACTGTGCAGTCCAGGTCCTCAACGACAGCTATGCCGTCGTCGGGTGGAAGACTGTCCGGATCGGACCGGCCGACACTGGCACCGTGTCCCTGAGCGTCACCGTCCGCACTGATTCGCTCGGCGTGACCGGAGGCCCCAACGCCTGCTGGGTTGTCGACGCGGAACAGTGACGCGGAACAGCAGGGCGCGGGACCCCCTCAAGGGGAAACCGCCCGGCGGTCTTGGGTTTGTGCCTCCGGCTGACTAGTATGGAGGCTACGTTACGCCCCGCCCAGGTGATCACCGGATTCATTTCCGAGCGAACCGGTCACCACATGAGCGGGGTCTTTGCTTGTAAAGCCAACCGGCCACGCAGCATTTCAGCCAAGCCGGACCGGGTTTTCAGCGGTCCGGATGTTCATCTAAGGAGAGACCCGTGTCTACCAACAGCACATCTGTTGCCTGGCTCACGCAAGAGTCTTACGACCGCCTGAAGGCGGAACTCGACCACTTGTCCGGCCCCGGCCGCACCGAAATCGTGGCTCGAATCGAACAGGCACGGTCCGAGGGCGATTTGAAGGAGAACGGCGGTTACCACGCTGCCAAGGAGGAGCAGGGCAAGGCTGAGGCCCGGATCCGCCAGCTGACGCAGCTTTTGGAGACCGCCCAGGTCGGCGAAGCACCGGCGGACGACGGCGTGGTCGAACCCGGGATGCTGGTCGAGGCCCGCATTGCAGGAGACCTGGAACAGTTCCTGCTGGGCAGCCGCGAGATTGCCGGCGACAGTGACATCGACGTGTACAGCGAGAAGTCTCCGCTGGGCGCAGCTATCCAGGGCCTGAAGGCCGGCGACGCCACCACGTACACCGCGCCCAACGGCAAGAACATTTCAGTCGAGATCGTCTCTGCAACGCCGTACGCCGGCTAGCAGCACAACCATTCCCGAAACGGGTCCGCCTCTAGGGGCGGACCCGCTTTTGTGTCCGGTCGGGGTCCGTGCGGAGCACAATGGCCGCCAGCACTCCCCCGGCGGCACCAAAGAGGTGGGACTGCCAGGAGACTCCGGCGGCGGTCGGCAGGACGCCCCACAGGATGGATCCGTACACCAGGAACAGCACGCCCGCGATCAGGATCTGCGGCAGGCTGCGGTTGTAGAACCCGCGGACGATCAGGTACGCGAAGAGGCCAAACACCACTCCGGATACCCCAATGGTGAGCCCGCCTCCGAAGAGCCAGACTCCGATTCCCGAGGCCAGCCAGCAGATGGCCGTCACGGCGGCGAACCGGCGCAGCCCTTCCAGCAGGACCAGGAAAGCGAACGCCAGCAGCGGCAGGCTGTTGCTGATCAGGTGCCCGGTTCCGGCATGGAGCAGCGGGGCAAAAAGGATTCCGTCCAGGCCCTCCAACTGCCGGGGAAGGATTCCGAGCTCCGGCAGGAGACTGTCCTGGAAAGGCAGGGTGACGAAATACGCCAGCCACAGGAACGCCGTAAAGCAGGCGGCTGCCAGGAGCGCACTTTTCGCACGGCGGGCCATCATGGGCTACCCGTGCAGCACTACGGGATGGAAGCCTTCGGCCCGGAGGTTCTGCAGGACCTTCTCACAGTGCTCGTGGCCCTTGGTTTCCATGTTGATGGTAATGGCGACGTCGCCCATGCTGATCGAGCCTCCCACCCTGGTGTGGTCCACACCGGTCACATTGGCATCCGATTCCGCGATGATCCGCGAAATAGTGGCCAAAGAACCCGGCCGGTCATCCAGCAGCATGCGCACCACCAGGTAGCGCCCGGCGGCTGCGAGGCCGCGCTGGATAACCTTCAGCATAAGCATCGGGTCGATGTTTCCGCCCGATAGGATGACCGCAGTGTTGCCCGGATTCTCGATTTTTCCGTCGAGGAGCGCGGCCACGCCCACAGCACCGGCGGGTTCAACCACCAGCTTGGCCCGCTCCAGCAGGAAGATCAGGGCACGGGCCAGCGAGTCTTCACTGACCGTTACGACGTCGTCCACCAGTTCGCGGATGATCGAGAAGGGAAGCTGGCCCGGCCGGCCCACGGCAATGCCGTCGGCAATGGTTGATACCTTGCTCAGCGGCACCAGGGCGTCGGCGGCGAGCGAAGGCGGGTAGGCTGCCGCATTCTCGGCCTGGACACCGATGATCCGCACCTCACGGCCCAGCTCCCTGGCCCGTTCCTTGATGGCAACGGCCACGCCCGCCAGCAGGCCACCGCCGCCAACTCCCATCAGCACGGTGTCCAGCTCAGGAATCTGGTCCAGCAGTTCCAGTCCGAGGGTTCCCTGTCCCGCGACGATGTCCACGTTGTCGAACGGGTGCACAAACACTGCCCCGGTTTCATCCGCGAAGCGCTGGGCCTCCGCGAGGGCCTCGTCAACGTTGTGGCCGTGCAGGACGACTTCGGCTCCGTGTCCCTGGGTTGCGGCCAGTTTGGGCAGCGCGACGCCGAGCGGCATGTAGATCCGTGCGGCAATGCCCAGGCGGGCAGCCGCGACGGCCACGCCCTGGGCATGGTTGCCTGCCGACGCCGCAACGACGCCGCGTGCCTTCTCCTCTTCACTGAGTTTGGCCATGCGGACATAGGCGCCGCGGACCTTGAAGGACCCGGCGCGCTGCAGGTTCTCACACTTGAGGTAGACGTTGGAACCGGTAATCCTTCCCAGCGCCCGGGACTGCTCAATAGGTGTGTGGGCAATCACGCCGTCCAGGAGTTTGGCCGCGGCCTGGATGTCGTCGAGGGTCACGGGCAGCTGGGGTACTTCGGTCAAGGCTGGTTCTCTTGTTCTCTTGCTGTGGATTCTTTGGTTTCTGTGGCTTGTCTGTCTTCGCGGCGGGCGGATTCGGACTCATCCTGCCCGTCGTCGGGTTGCTCATCCTGCGGCGGTGCGCCTGGCGGTCCGAAATTGTCCGGAGTCAGCAGCGGGTCTTGTTCCCAGCGCCGGGCAGCGATGTAACGCACCATCGCGTTGACGATCGCCATCAGCGGCACCGCGAAGAGCGCGCCTGCAATGCCGGCAACCAGGGTTCCGCCCGTCACCGCCAGGATGACGGCCAGCGGGTGCAGGGAGACTGCGCGGCCCATGATCAGGGGCTGCAGGATGTGGGACTCAACCTGCTGGATCAGCAGCACTATTCCGAGCATGATCACTGCGTTGAGCCACCCGTTGGCCACCAGCGCCAGCAGGACGGCAATCGATCCTGTGACGACGGCACCGATCAGCGGGATGAAGGACCCGAGGAACACCAGGACGGACAGCGGCAGCGCCAGCGGCACACCGATAATCGCGGCTCCGGCACCGATGCCGACAGCATCGATAAACGCGACGACCAGCTGCACGCGGACGTAGTTGGTCATTGATTCCCAGCCGCGGATTCCTGCCCCGTACGCGGCAGCCCTGGCACGGCGGGGCATTAGCCCGGCGACAAAGCGCCAGATTCGCCGCCCGTCCAGCAGGAAAAACACCAGCGCGAAGAGCGTCAGCAGGACTCCTGCTGCAAAGTGCCCGGCGCTGCTGCCTACGCTGACGGCGCCGGACAGGATACTTGCGGAATTGTTCTGCAGCGCGGAGGTTGCCTCGTTCAGCAGCTCGTCGATCTGGGTGGAGGTCACCTGCAGCGGCCCGGACTCCAGCCAGTCCTGGAACTGGGAGAACCCGTTCAACAGCTCATCCCACAGATCGCGGAAGCCCAGCGCCAGCTGCCGTCCGACCAGGGTGAGCGCAGCGACAATGAGGCCCAGGAAGGACACGATGGTTACCGCTACGGCGAGCCCGGAGGGCACCTTGTTCCGCCGAAGCCAGGAACTGATGGGAGCCAGCAGACCGGCGAGCAGGGCGGCGACCATCAAGGGAATGATCAGGAGCGAAAAGTGCCCGAGGATCCAAACCAGTCCGCCGCTGACCAGGAGCACGACGCCAAGGCGCCATGCCCAGGACGCGCTGACGCGCAGGGCGTAGGGAACGTCGTCGCCGGCACGGCTGGAGCGCACCGCTGCGGCCTGCACGGCCTTGGGCGCGGCAACCCGGCGGGCATGGGGTCTCATGGGGTTATCTTTCCATAATGCGGTGATAGTTCCCTGACAGTTACGGGTCCCGGCAGTCTCACAGCGCGGCCTGGATACCCCACTCGGCGCTGAAGGTGTTTCCCGGTTCCAGCCAGCGCAGCCCTTCGCCCGAATTAAAGGCGTTGGCTGGCGCTGTCATTGGCTCCAGTGCCACGGCACAGCTGCGTCCGGGGAACTGGTCCGTCACGAAAACATGCACGTAGCCAAAGCTCTGCTCGGCCCACAGCTGCACGGACCGCCCGTCCGGCGCAGCGAGGACATGCCGGTATTTGCCGCCGCTCTGCAACAGGTCCGTGTAGGCGGTGTCCAGGGCCAGTGACCCCGTTCTCCGCCCGCTGCGCAGGTCCCAGTCCCCGGAGACGGGCTCCCGTCCGTCCGGAATCATCGACGCGTCCGTGGTGAGCCGCGTACCTGCGCCGACCTGCAGGATGAGGTCCTCCGTGGGCACTTCCCCCAGCCGCAGGAAGGGATGTGCCCCCAGCGCGAACGGTGCCCGGGCTGCGGAAAGGTTGGTCAGCGACTGGCGCACGCACAGTCCCCCGTCCTCGGCAATCCGGTACAGCACCTCGTGGAGCAGGTGGAAGGGATACCCGTGCTGGGGATAAATCACCGCACTGAGCCGCACGGCGTCCCCGGCAACCTCCACGGGAACATAGCCGGTGTTCCGCAGCAAACCGTGGATGGCATTGCCGCGGGCAGGATCGGTGATGTCGAGCTGCTGCTCGCGGCCGTTGAGAATCCAGCGCCCGCCCGCCACCCGGTTGGGCCAGGGCGCCAGCAGTATCCCGGCCGCCGACGGCGGAATGGCGTCATCCGGGTAGGTCTCCACCAGTTGGGTGCCGTCCACAGTGAAACTTCGCAGCGCCCCGCCGAGGGACCCGACGACGGCGGATGCGCGGCCGCGCTCCAGCCGGAACTGTTCTCCCGTGGCAGGCACGGCTGGGGCGTTGTTCCCGGTTGTCATCCTTCCAGCCTAGCCCCGGGGGCCGCGCCGTGCCCGGATGACGCTACTCATCGAAGTGCGTGCTGACCCGTTCGCTGACAGCGGCAACTACTCCGGCAGCGACCGACCGGATTTTGACGTTGCGTGTGTTCGAAACACTCCGGAGGATTTCCACTGCCGCCTGCTGGCTGCATCCGTTTTGGCCCATGATGATCCCCACCGCCAGATCAACCACGGTCCGCGACTCCAAGGCCGCCTGCAGGTTGCGTGCCCGGTGCATTTGCCCGTCAAGGCGCAGGGCAAGGCACAGCGTCCCTGATGCCTCGGCCGCAATCCTCTCGGCGGTACGCAGCATTCCGGGCTGGAAAAGGTGCTGGCGCGGTGAATAGAAGCAGAGGACACCGCGGGCGCCGTCCTCCAGCGCAAACGGTACGGCGGCCATGGACCGCAGGCCTTCCTCCGCTGCCGTCCCAGGGAAGGCCCCGCCGCGTGTTTCGGTCCAGGCATCGGTCACCACTACGGAAGTGCCTTCCGTGATGGCTTCGGCTCCCGGACCTCCAGCGGCGAAGACCGGTTCTGCCATCCGGCCTGCGCGGGCGTCGCTGTCGCCTGCCACCCGCTGGCGCCTGGGGCGCTCAATGACGATCGAGCATCCGCGTACCTCAGCGGCACCGGCAATCGATACGGCCAGCACAGCGAGCTCCGCTAAATACGCCTCCAGTCCCTCTGCGCAGAGCAGCAGGTCTTGGAAGACCGTGGCATGTTCGGCCTCCACCCGTGTCACCATTCCCCCTGTTCCATGGGGCGCGATCCTACGGTTGCCGGTCCAGCGGCAGAAGAGTATGTCGCGTTAACGAACCGCGGGACCGCAGCTTTGCAGCTG
>NZ_JAXIOO010000033.1:0-38492 GCF_049311065.1 Arthrobacter sp. 7Tela_A1
GGTGCCCCTACGCGGCGGGCCGCCTCCGGCCCGCTCCCCCCCCGGAAGGAGGCACGCATTTCTGGGGCTGCTGCGTGGGGCGTGCGGGGTTCCACGTGGGGCTGGGCTGTTGCGATGCGCATGTTTGGCGTCGCGGGTACGGGGTGGCTGGCGGGCCATGCTCATCCTTTGCTGCAATAACGCAGTTACCAGCCCTTTCGCAGATCCTCTGCTGCAATAACGTGGCTCCGGAACGCTAAAAGGGGCGTTACTGCAGCAATGAATACCGGCACTCCCCGCTAAACAGCGGTATCGCGACAATGGATTCCGCTGCTGGCACCCGGGTGACGGGCGGGGTGGCCGGCATGGTGCTGCGGGGCGTGCCCCTGGCTCGGCCCGCCACCGTCCAACATTCGGGGGGGGGACAACGCTCTAAAGACACCGTTCCCAAAAACCTTTGGGGAGATACAGTCGTTCTGAAGCTCCCCAAGCGACGTCAACTCCCCGCAGGTTGAAGGAAGCGCTCTCCACAGGACGTTATCTCCCCAAAGGATGTCCCGGCGCCCAGCGGCACCCGGACCGCCCGGCGTGAGAACCCCGCGTGAGCGCCCGGCGTGAGCGCCCGGCGTGAGCGCCCGGCGTGAGCACCCGGCGTGAGCACCCGGCGTGAGCACCCGGCGTGAGCACCCGGCGTGAGCACGCGCATCTTCCCGCCCGGGTCGTGGCTCCCTCAGCCTGATGAACCCTCCCCGGTCAGGCGCTTGCCAGCACCAGCCACCCGCGGGTCGGCGCATATGGGAGATCCCGGATCTCCACTGCCCTGAATCCGGCCTCCGCAAGGGAGGACCGCAGCGCGTCCTGGCTCCGGAAGCGCAGGGTGCTGGTCGAGTCCACCCGTTCGCCGTCCGAATGGAAAACCGTAGGCGATTCGAAGCTCACCAGCTCACCGTCCACCTTTGTCACCTCCACCCAGTCCTCGACGAGCCCTTCGGCCCCGGTGTCGACCACCTGATGGGAACGTTCCTTCGTCCATCTTTCCCAAGCCCGGTCCGCCGGATTCCGGGTTTCAAAAGCAAGCATCCCGCCGGGGCGCAGGCAGCTATGAACTGCACGGAGGGTACAAATCCATTCAGCGTCCGACAAAAACACCTGCGCCACGTTCGCCGTCATGGTGGCGAGACCGAACCGCTGGTAGTTCGCGGGGTCCGCGGCAGCGTCCGGGGCGGTTCCCACCATCCAGGTGACTTTTTCGGCACCCGGCTTGGTGCGCGCAACTCGAACGGAAGCCGACGCCGGGTCCACCCCGACCACTTCCACACCCCCCGCTGCGAGAAGGCACGCCAGCGTGCCCGTTCCACAGCCGACGTCGAGAACCGCCTTCACCCCGGCATCCGCCGCCAGGCGAAGATACGTGTCGAGGTCGCTGCGGCCGCCTTCAAGGGCGTCGTACACCCGGGCGAGCCTGGGATGGGAGAAGATCGCGTCCGGCATCCCCCGACCCTACGCCGGTTACTCCTTGAAGATCGCGTCCAGCACCTGGTGCGCCCACTGCAGCACCTCGGCATCCTGCAGGTCCCGGCCGCCGATCTTCGCCGTCTTCGGCTTCGGGATGAGCACCGAGTTCAGCGCCGGCTTCACCTGCGCGCCGGGATACATGCGCTGCAGTCGCATGACCCGGGACTCGGGAAGGTCCCCCGGCGAGAACCTGATGAAGTTGCCCTGCAGCGCGACGTCGGTCAGCCCGGCCTCGCGGGCATCCACCCGGAACCGGGCGACGTCGATGAGGTTCTTCACCTCCTGCGGCGGCTCGCCGTAGCGGTCCACGAGTTCGGCGAGGACCTCGTCGATCGCCTCGTTCGTCAGCGCCGAAGCCAGCTTCCGGTAGGCCTCCAGCCGCAGCCGCTCCCCCGGAACATAATCGTGCGGCAGATGCGCATTGACCGGGAGCTCGATCTTCATCTCCGCGGCCTTCTCCTCCGCCTCACCGCGGTAGTCCGCAACGGCTTCACCGACCAGCCGGATGTACAGGTCGAAACCGACTCCGGCGATGTGCCCGGACTGCTCCCCACCGAGCAGGTTGCCTGCCCCGCGGATCTCCAGGTCCTTCATCGCCAGCTGCATGCCCGCACCGAGTTCGTTGTGCGCAGCGACGGCCTTGAGCCGTTCCAGCGCCACCTCGCCCAGCGGCTTCTCTGACGGGTACAGGAAATACGCGTAGGCACGTTCCCGGCCGCGGCCCACACGGCCGCGCAGCTGGTGCAGCTGGGAGAGGCCAAAGTGATCGGCCCGGTCCACGATCAGGGTGTTGGCGTTGGAGATGTCCAGGCCGGTTTCGATGATGGTGGTGCACACCAGCACGTCGAACCGTTTCTCCCAGAAGTCCACGATGATCTGCTCGAGCTTTGATTCGCTCATCTGGCCGTGCGCGACGGCGATCCGCGCCTCCGGGACCAGCTCCTGCAGGTGCGCGGCGGTCCGGTCGATCGAGGAGACCCGGTTGTGGACGAAGAAGACCTGGCCCTCGCGCATCAGCTCGCGCCGGATCGCCGCGGACGCCTGCTTGTCCGTGTACGGGCCAACATAGGTCAGGACCGGGTGCCGTTCTTCCGGCGGAGTGGCCAGCGTGGAGGTTTCCCGGATCCCGGTCAGGGACATTTCCAGGGTGCGCGGAATCGGAGTGGCGCTCATGGCCAGCACATCCACGTTGGTGCGCAGTTTCTTGAGCGCTTCCTTGTGTTCGACGCCGAAGCGCTGCTCTTCATCCACGATCACCAGGCCCAGGTCCTTGAACTGGACCTCCTGGGAGAGCAGGCGGTGCGTTCCGATGATCACGTCCACGGATCCGTTCAGTACGCCCTCAATGACTTCCTTGGCCTGCTTGCCGGTCTGGAAGCGCGAGAGCGTGGCGACCCGGACCGGGAACCCGGAAAAGCGTTCGCTGAAGGTTTCCATGTGCTGCTGGGCGAGCAGCGTCGTCGGCACCAGCACCGCGACCTGTTTACCGTCCTGCACCGCCTTGAACGCGGCGCGCACCGCGATCTCGGTCTTGCCGTAGCCGACGTCGCCGGACACCAGGCGGTCCATGGGAATCTCGCGTTCCATGTCCGCTTTGACCTCATTGATGGTGGTCAGCTGGTCCGGGGTCTCCACATAGGGGAACGCTTCTTCGAGTTCACGCTGCCAGGGAGTGTCCGGGCCAAAGGCGTGGCCGCGGGAGGCCATGCGGGCGGAGTAGAGCCGGATCAGCTCGCCTGCGATCTCCTTGACTGCCTTGCGCGCCCGGGACTTGGTCTTGGCCCAGTCCGAGCCGCCCATCTTGGACAGCACCGGAGTCTCACCGCCCACGTACCGGGTGATCTGGTCCAGCTGGTCGGTCGGCACGAACAGCCGGTCCCCGGGCGCCCCGCGCTTGGCCGGTGCGTACTCGAGCACCAGGTACTCCCGGACCGTCTTGTTCGTGCCGGCACCGGTGGCACGTTGGAGCAGTTCCACGAACCGCCCGACACCGTGCTGTTCGTGCACCACGTAGTCGCCTTCCTGCAGCTGCAGGGGGTCGACGGCGTTCCGCCTCCGCGAGGGCATCTTGCGCATGTCGCGGGTCGAGTTGGCACTGGCGCGGCCCAGCAGATCCGCTTCCGTGAGCAGGCCGGTCTTGAGGTTGTCGAACACGAAGCCGCGCCCGGCGCTGGCCGTGGTGATTTCGATGATGCCCCGCTGCGGTTCGGAGTCCAGGGACTCCACCCGGGTGGCCGGGATGTCATTGTCGTGGAACAGTTCAGCCAGCCGGGCTGCCGGGCCGGGTCCTTCGGTGACGACGACGACGCGCCACTGGTCCCGCACCCGGGAGCCGATGAACTCCATCATCTCCGCGACGTCGCCCTTGTAGCCGCGCGGTTCACGCGCGTTGATGGTCAGGGTGTCGATGTCCAGGACGGTTTCATCGTCCGGGTTGAAGGAGGTGATGGCCCACCACGCGACGTCGTTCGCCAGGGCCGCGGAACGGGTGTCCGTCAGGGAACGGAAGCTCGCGGCTTCCAGGTCTGCGCTGAGCCCGGCGGAGAGATCGACCGGCGCCGCACCGCCGTCGGACGCAGTGGCCCAGGCGGCGGCGAGGAATTCTTCGTTGGTGGATTCGAGGTCATGGGCGCGGGCGCGGACTTTCTCGGGCTCGATGACCACCGAGATGGAGCCGGCCGGCAGCTGCGCCATCAGCGGCACCATGTCATCCACCAGCACCGGCGCGAGGGATTCCATGCCCTCCACGGCGATCCCGCCGGCGAGCTTCTCGAGCATGTCCGCTGCGGCGGGCATTTGGTCCTTCAGCTTCGCCGCCCGGCTCATGACCGCCGGAGTGATCAGCAGTTCACGGCAGGGCGGCGCGTAGAGCTCCTTGGGATGGATGACGTGCTCGCCCGTGAGGGTGCGCTGGTCGGCGACGGCGAACCAGCGCATGGATTCCACCTCATCGCCGAAGAAGTCGATGCGGATGGGATGGTCATCGGTGGGCGGGAAAACGTCCAGGATGCCGCCGCGCACGGCGAACTCGCCGCGGTGCGAAACCATGTCCACGCGGGCATAGGCGGCGTCGGCGAGCGCCTTGACCACGGAATCGAACGGGCGCTCATCCCCTACCGCCAGGGAGACCGGTTCGAGGTCCCCGAGTCCTTTGACCAGGGGCTGCACGACGGCGCGGACCGGAGCCACCACGATCTGTACCGGATCATTGCCGGGATGGGCGAGCCGGCGCAGGACGGAAAGCCTGCGCCCCACGGTGTCCGAGCGGGGCGAGAGCCGTTCGTGCGGCAGGGTTTCCCAGGAGGGGAACTCCTCGATCCCCGCCAGCGGCAGGTAGCTGCGCAGGGCTGCGGCAAGGTCTTCGGCTTCCCGCCCGGTGGCAGTAACGGCCAGGACTACCGGCGGCGCGCCTGTTGTGTCGCCCGAACCGCCATCGTGCGCTTCCGCCAGGCCATCCACCATCTCCGCCAGCAGGGCGGCGCGCATTCCCTGCGGTGCACCGATCTCAAGGTCCTGGCTGCGCTGTGCCGGCGGACGTGCGGAGTGCGCCCGAAGGCGGGCGTAGGACGGGTCCTCGGCGAGGGCGGCGCGCAGACCGTTCAGGCTCATTGCGGGGATATCTCCTTCAGGGCAGGCAACGCAAGAACCCGAAGCTGGCAATCAACCCCGGGTAGGTAATTCCAGCCTACCCGCTGCCAGGCTGCGGGCACCGGGCTTACAGCTGAGGGCGAAGTCTTGTTCCCTTCACCATCGAGAGGACAGTTACGGCTCGTTTCAGCGTTCAAAAGAGCCGTAACTGTCCTCTCGATGTATCGAACAGGGCGCAACAGCAAGGCCGCCCACAGTTCCCTGTGGACGGCCTTCCCGGTGGTTGCAGTTTCTAGCGCAGTGCCTCGTGTCCGCGGTACTCAGGCGCAGCGGGCAGGGCACGTGCGGAGGAAACTCCGGCACCGCCGCGGATGTCCGCATCCGTCTGTGCGAAGGTCAGCACGGTGTGTGCCACCGCGTCGGACATCTCGTGGAAGAGCTTCTTGTCGATATTGCTCAGGTCGTCACACGTGCTGTGGTAGCAGGGATCGTAGGAGATCCCGGCGGTGCCGCCGAAGATCGCTGCTTCAGCTTCCGTCTTCACGTCCTCGGCGCCGGTGAACAGGCCGCCGGCGGGAATGTCCGCGTCGATGAACGCCGCGTAGTCGGAGCGGCCGCTGAAGTCAGTCGGTGCCGAGGCCAGTCCCTGCGAGGCGAAGTAATCCTCAAAGACCCCCTCAATAACGTCCGATCCGGTGGGGCCCGTCAGGCCGAAGGCATCACCGTCGCCGTCGTAAATGAACCGTGCTCCGTTGACGGAGCCCACCATGTCGAAGTTCAGGTTGAGCATGGTGTTGGCCAGTTCGGTCTCGCTGAGCTGCCCAACGTATTCGGTGGATCCCACCAGGCCGTCTTCCTCAGCTCCCCAGAAGGCGAACCGCACCTGGTTCTCGAGCTTGAATTTGCCCGTCTTGCCGAGCTGGATCGCGGTTTCCAGGGTGGCGGCGGAACCACTGCCGTTGTCATTGATCCCCGCGCCCTCCTGCACTGAGTCCAAGTGGGCGCCCACGACTACCTGCCGGGTCGGATCACCCTTGGGCGTGTCCGCAATAACGTTGAAGGTTTCCGTTTGCTGGACTGTCGAGTCCACGACCACGTGAACCGCTGCACCTGCCGTGGCGGCGAGTGCCTCGCCGAGCGCGTAGGTGGTGCCGACGGCGGGAATAGCCGACGTCACGCCGCCCAGGGTTCCGTTGACCAAGCCCGTGCGGTCCTCCGTGGGTATCACGCCCTGGTTGAAGACGATCGCGGCCGCGGCGCGGGCCGCCGCCGCATTGGCTACCTTGTCCGAGAAGGGACAGGTGCCGCGCTGCATCAATGCGATGTTTCCGGCCGTGAAACCGGCAAAGTCCGCCGCCTCACAACCGGAGGTATTGGCGCGGTCACCTGTGAGATTGATGTCCACCGCGGTCACTTCTGCAGTGACGTCCCCGGGTCCCGAGTAGCTCATGGTGCGGTAGTCAGTCCCGGCGGTGTAGACAACGGGATCCGGGCTGACCTGCTCCAGCGATTCCCCGTTGATGATGAACTGCTCATAGGTGAACGCCTGGCGGAACGGCTCGTAGCCTGCCTTCCGCAGTTGCTTCTCCACGTACTGGGCGGTGGCCTCGTAGCCGGGGGTACCTGCCGCACGGTTGCCGCCATTGGCATCCGCTGCTGCCTGGAACGCCTCGAGGTGACCCATCAGGCCCTTCAGGCTCACCTTGTCGCGAAGTTTCGCGGAATCGCTCTTACCCGGGTTTCCCGGCTTGCCGGGCTTATCAGGTTTCCCAGGATTTCCCGGCTTGCCGGGCTTATCCGGCTTCCCCGGATTTCCCGGGTGTCCCGGCTTCCCCGGATTGCCCGGGTGTCCCGGCTTGCCGTGCCCCGGCCCCTGCTGTGAGCTGCCCTTGCCCCCTGAATTGACCTCGGCAGCAAATGCCGGCGCTCCGGCCGACACCGTGAGGACAATCGTTGCCGCGAGAGCTGCCCCGCGCATGGATTTACTAAGTTTCATCGTTCCCCTAAGAGTGCGAGTGAATGGATGGCTTTGAGTGCGCCGCCCCCGGGACACAAGCCGTGCCGCGATGGTATGGGAATACTTCGGACTCCTAACAGGCCACCGTGGTTCTGTGGCCCAATAACGGCGGGCGGCCTTCTCAAAGCCGGGGTTTTCCGCTAGGTTCCCCCTCTGACGAGGGCGGGTGTGGTTTTCTGCGGCACCTGCTGTAACGCTTGAAGGGCACGGCATCACCGCAACGCTCTGTCCACAGCTCATCGGAGGCCGCCCCCATGAAACGCAACCCGGGACTCGCCGCGGGACGCAGGAACTTGTTAGTGCTCGTCGCGCTGACTGCGGTTTCGCTCTTCTTCACGGCCTGCACCAACGCCGGAAACCAGGAGGACACGGCCAACAACGCCACCTCCTCGGCGGCGTCGTCCACCCTGCCCAGCGACTGCGAAACCGGACCCGAAGCGACCTCGGCCTCGTGCGAGGCGGCCGGCCCGGGCCGCACCGTCGCCGCCGACCGCTGCCCGGACACCTCCCCGACGCCGCTGGAAGGCGGGGTGATCGAGGGCACCTTCGGTCCGTGGTGTGAGAACGCCATTGCGACGTCGTACCCCACCGGGGACACGGAGTCCCTGATCCCGGAGGGGGCCGAGATGGAACTGACAATCTCGGAAACGGACATGGACACCACCGTCGACATGCAGCTCCAGGACTTCCCGGCGAGCGCAACGTACCAGGGCATCCTGCACGAGGGCCCGTGCGCTGAGAGCCCCGGGGACATCGGGCCGGAGTACATCCATGAGGGCAGCGGGGACAACCCCAACGCCAGCGTGGTGCTGGACTTCACCACCGCCTCCGACGGCTCAGCATCCGCCACGGTCACTGTGCCGTTTGTGGTGCCGGACAACGCCTCCGGTGATTCTCTGGTGCTGCAGGACACGGGCATGCAGATCGTCGGGTGCGTGCGCATTCCCTGACTGGCGCGGGGACCGTGTTGGGGGCGGCCCGGCGAGAGCGACTAGGATGTTTGGCGGGTCCGGTGCGCAAAACCGGGCCTGCCGCACATTTCCTACCGGAGGACCCCATGGCCCTGTCTGCTTCCACCACCCTGCCCTACGACGCCGCGACGCTGACGAAGACCTACACGGATGAAGGATTCATCCGCAGCCTCAGCGAGCATGTCGGTGGTTCCCTGGTGTCACTGGAGGTCGCCGGCGACATCTCCGGTCCCTTCACGCTCACCGCCGTGCGGTCCATCCCGACAGACCGGCTGCCCGACGTCGCGAAGAAGCTGGTCGGAAGCTCGCTGACCGTCACGCAGAAGGAAAACTGGGAAGCCCCGGCCCCGGACGGCTCCCGGACGGCCGCTATCGATCTCTCCGTCGGCGGCGTGCCGCTGAAGGTGAGCGCGGTACAGCGCCTTGTGGTCGTCGCCGAGGGCACGCGCACGGACGTTGAGGGCACTGTCAGCTCCGCCATCCCCTTCCTGGGCGACAAGATCGCCAAGGCTGCTGAACCCATGATCGGCAAGGCGCTGACCATCCAGGCAGCCCAGGCCGGCAAATGGATCGAAAACAGCTAGGCCCGCCCAGCGGTTCTTAAGGAGAACACTCCCGTGACACTCACTGCGCCCCTGGCGTTTGTCCTGATTGCTGCCGGCCTCTGGTCGGTCATCGCCTGGCTGCCCTTCCTCCGGCGGGTCTTGAAGGACCCGCAGGCACGGGACGCCAACGGCGCCCCGACCCGCTTTATGACCACCAACCTGATGATGATCACGACGGCGATGATTTTCGGAATCGCTACCGCCGTCATCGGGGTCCGGGCCCTGGCCGGTTAGGCGATACCCCCCGAGAGGGCATCGGACCGGTAGGCTTGAAGTAGGTGAGCCGGGAAGTCTGGTCGGCAGTGATTCTGCCGTACCCACTTACTGATAGGAACCTTCATGGCCTCACGCGAGCCCAGCTCCGAGCCGTCCGGCGCGTCCCCCGTCTTCTTCGGACGGAACAGTTACCGGGAGCATCTGCGTATCGGAGAGATCCTGCGCAAGGAAACCGTCGGCGGTGTCCTGCTGCTGATCGCGACCGTGGCCGCCCTGATCTGGGCCAACTCACCGGCGTCGGAGAGCTACTTCGCCCTGCGGGACTTCACTTTCGGGTATGAACCCTGGCATTTGGAGCTGAGCGTCGGCGCCTGGGCAGCTGACGGGCTGTTGGCAATCTTCTTTTTCCTCGTGGGCCTGGAGCTCAAGAAGGAATTCGTCGCCGGCGATTTGCGGCAGCTGAGCAAAGCAATCGTTCCGGTCGCAGCGGCCTTTGGCGGGGTGGTTATTCCGGCGCTGATTTTCGTCGGCGTGAACGTGTTCGCGGGTTCCGACGGCCTGCGCGGCTGGGCCATCCCGACGGCGACCGACATTGCCTTCGCCTTGGCGGTCCTGGCTGTCATCAGTTCGCATCTGCCCACTGCGCTGCGCATCTTCCTGCTGACCCTCGCGGTGGTGGACGACCTGATCGCCATCACCATCATCGCGTTCTTCTACTCTGAAGACGTGAACCTGGCGATGCTGGGACTGATGCTGATTCCGCTGGCGGCCTTCGCCTTCCTGGTGCAGCGCGGACCACGGTTCTTCGGTGCCCGGCGCTGGCCCTTCTGGGTGATCCTGGCTCCGCTGGCCGTTGCCGCCTGGATCTTGATGCACGCTTCCGGAGTGCACGCGACAGTGGCCGGCGTCCTGCTTGGCTTCACCGTTCCGGTACTGCGCCGAACAGCAGACGGCAAGCCGCTCCCGCCGAACGATGACAAGCCGGGACTGGCGGAAATCTTCGAACACCGTTTCCGCCCGATCTCCAGCGGCTTCGCCGTCCCGGTCTTCGCGTTCTTCTCCGCCGGCGTTGCGATTGGCGGATTCGAGGGCCTGACCGGTGCACTAATGGACCCGGTGGCCCTTGGGATCATCGCGGCACTGGTGATCGGCAAGCCGATCGGTGTCCTGCTGACCACCTGGGTGCTGACCTCCGCCACCAAGGCCACTCTGGACAAGTCCGTGAAGTGGGTGGACCTGACCGGCATCGGTCTCCTGGCCGGCATCGGTTTCACCGTGTCCCTGCTCGTCAACGACCTCAGCTTCGAGGTGGGTTCGACCCACAACGACAACGCCAAGGTGGCCATCCTCGCTGCCTCCGTGCTGGCCGCCGTATTGGCCGCCGTCCTGCTGACCATCCGCAACCGCCACTACGCCGTGCTGGAAAAGGCGGAGCGCGTCGATGCGGATGACAATGGGATCCCGGACGTTTTCGAGGACAAAGACCACCCGAGAGGCTAGGCGGTTTCCCGGCCGATCACTGAACGCCGTTGGGGCAGTTGAACCAGTCACCGTTCTCTTTGTACTGGAAGCCGTCCTTTGCCAGAGCGCCCGACGGCGTTCCCACGACAGCCACCGGGCTGCCGAGGACAACGGGGGCCGAGATCGCCGTGCTGAGCCAGGCGTTGCGCACGGCAACGCTGAACTTGGAGTTCTTGCCGTGCGCGTCAGCCAGGAACGGCTCGATGCCGGGAAGCGCTGCCAGCGCGACCGTCCCGGATGATCCGGGCACTGCGTAGCTCATCGTGCCGGACACGGATTTGCCGTTCTTGCTGACGAGAATGATGTCGATGATCGTGGCGGTTCCCTCCGGCGCTCCGGCAGCCGACCACGAGACGGTGGTATCGCGCCCGCCGTTTGAACCTCCCACGCTGGAATTCCTGGCGCAGGTGAGGGCTGTGGGCACAACCGGAGACGCTGGAGCCGTTACCGGCGGCGTCGTTGGAACCGGTGCGGTGGGTGACGGGGAAGGTGCCGGTGTGGTGGGCGGCGTCGTCGGAACCGGCGGGGTGGGCGAAGGTGCCGGAGGCGTCACAGGCGGTGCGGTGGGCTTGCCCGCCGTCACCGTGATCGTTGCCGTGCCCTGCTGGCTCCACCAGGCATAGGCGGCTGGACCGCCAAGGCCCAGTGCCACTGTCAAGACAAACGCGGCAGCGGCAGTGCGCGAACCCGGCAGGCCAGCGAGCCGTTTGAGGTGGCCGCGGCGGTGCTGCCGGGCGTCGTCGTTCGTGTCCATGGATCCCTTAGTCATGCTGAAGCCGGCTTCCGGCTGATGCGCGAACGGGCAGCAGCAGCTGCAAAGAAGCCTACGGCCAAAAGCACCATGAGCGTGCCCTGCCATGTGCGGATGATTGGCTCGACTGTGCTCTCAATGAACGAGGCCGGTTCCACGTCCGCAGGAACGTCGGCAGCAGGGGGCTGTGCAGCGGGCCGGGCAGGCAAACCGGCAGGCGCTGCCTGCAGCGCCGGACCTGCGAACACGGGCGCGTTAGCGGCTGCCGGCGTTCCCTGGACCACCAGCGTTGCTGCTCCATCCGTGGGAGCGGCAGGCGACGAGCCCGGTGACGCCCCGGTCTGGGGAAGCTGGACGGGACGGTCACCCCCTGCAACGCCGTCACAGGCTGACCGGCGGTTTCCCTCCCCTGCTGCTTCGAGCAGGAAGACGAGATCGAAGGAACCCCGTTTGTTCATCGTGTTGTTCGGTGCGGCCAGGGTAAGCCCTGCGGCCAGGTCCAGCCGCCGGTCGGTGCCTGCCGGCATACCCGTTCCCAGGTCAAGGTCGGTGCACGTTCCGGCGGGACCGAGCTCTCCGGTGCCGGCATTGATGGATGCGGGGGTTGCGGCCAGGGACAAATGGCCCAAAAGTTCGGAGTCCATGTCCCGGCTGACGGCGGCAACGCTGAGGAAAGCTGCCTCGGGTCCGGCATTCCGGATCCAGACGGAGGCGGTGCTTCCTTCTCCCGGAACCAGGCGAACGCCCTCGGTAAAGACTGCTCCGCTCACGGACGTTCCGAAGGTGTCGCCGTCCAGACTGACCTGCAGGTAATCATCGGCCGCCTGTGCGGAAGGTGCGCCGGCGAGGGCCGCAGCGGCCAGCAGCCCTCCTGCCAGGGCTGCCAGGCCGGTCCTCGCGCCCCAAGAGGCTGTGGGCCGGACGGGAGAATGCATCAGACAGCCACACTCGCGGCACCGGCTGCGCGGCGGGCTGTTGTTTCGTGGTCACAGTGGTCGCAGTCGTGCAGGATCGGATCGTCGCCCAGGAAGGATGCATCGTTGTGGTGGAGGTGCGGAAGGGCGCTGTTCCTGGTCTGTGCCGGCGCATCGCTGCGCGGCGGCAGGTCAAGCAGTACGGCATCCAGATCAGGTTCGGTCCCTTTGCGCTTCTTCTCCAGGCTGCCGCGGACCAGGAGCACGATTCCGTATCCCAGCAGGCCAACGGCCGCCCACTGGGCGATCGCACCGCGGTCACTGTTGCCCAGTCCGTTGGCGACGAAACCGACGTACGGGACCGCGTAGGAGAGCTTGCCGCGGATCTGGACTTCCTGGACCGGGTTCTCGTCGGCAAGGTCGTTATTGTCCCCCTGGGTCGTGAAGACACGTTCGCCGCTCTGCCCTGCGCCAACACCGATGATCCGGTGCGTGATGACCGTGGGATCCCCGGACTCGATCTGGTAGGTGATAACGTCGCCGATCTTCAGGTCGTCAGCCGGCGTCGGCTTCACCACAAGGAACGTGCCGGGGGCATACTTCGGTGCCATCGAATTCGTCAGGACGGAGTACGTCTGCGATCCGGTCAGCAACGGAACGATGATCAGCACCAGGGCGGCCAGCGCGGCAAAGCACATAGCCACGAGGCTGAGGGCCGAACCGGTGAACTTCAGTGCACGGAGCGCCGGCGAGTTGTTGCTGCGACCAGATGACATGGACGTCACTATCCTTCGTGTTCGACGATTTGTTCGACGGTGAGCGGGATGGAGATGGTGGATACCTGGCCCTCTGCGCCGGCTGTCGCCGCGAGGCTGACCTCGAAACAGAGAACTCCCGATCCGTGCTTGGGAATATCGAGGGAGCCGGCTGCAGTCCCGGTGTAAAGAGCGGGGTTGTAGCAGGCGTTGAGGTCCGCACCGGGGACCGCGCGCTGGTGGACCGTAAGGAGGCTGCCGAGGCTGCCGGTGTCCGCCTGTCCTGCCGCTGCGCGGAGCGTGAACTCGCCGCCGGCGTCTGTGTGGTTGGTGAGCCGGACTCCGGCGTAGACCGATGCGCCGGCGTCGACGGCCCCGAGTGCAGTGGTGGCCAGGGACACCGTTCCGGCGCTGCCGTCAGGCTGTGCCATCATGACGGAACCGTTGCCGCCGTCCATTTCGACGTTGAACGTGGCGGCCTGGATATTTCCGGTGGTTGCCTGAACCGCGGCGTCCCACAGGGCGTAGGTTCCCTGCACGGTCAGCAGGCCCAGCAGCACGGCACCGGACACGAGTCCAGTTGCCTTCAGTGCTGTCTTCTTAGCCATGGTCTGCTTTCCAGGAGGGCGGGTCCGGTGGGGGGGGGGGGGGGGGGGGGGGGGGGGGCGGGGCCCCCCCCCCCCCCACAGCCGGAATGAACAAGGGCCAGCAGTGACTAAGGCGCGACCTGCTGCAGCTTGTAGGAGATCTTGCTCAGGTCCTGGACAGCTTCCTTGCCGCCGACGGCGCTCTTCTTGAACGTGACAGAGGCCGTGGCGGTCGCAGCGCCGTCGTTGGCCTCGGTCAGGATCTGGTTCGGGGCGATTTTCTTGTTGTTCTGGACAATGCTGTAGGTGTAGTCCAGCTGGCCGGCGAATCCATCGGTCAGGCCGGCGAAGGTGGGAGCCAGGGTAGCCTTCAGTTCCTCGCCCTCCAGAGTGATGTCGAGGGCCTGCTCAAAGCGGAGGGTCTCGCCCGGGACAATCCGGTAAGCGGCGAAATCCTTGATGACAGTGCCGTCGGCCTTCATCCACACGCCGTTCGCGGCGGAAATGTCGAGGTTACCGGCAGCGATGTTTCCCGCGAAGGCCGTCTCGGTGTCGTTCCAGATTGCCAGGGTTCCGCCGCCGCCGAGCATCAGTGCCACGCCTACGCCGGTTGCCAGTGCGCCTTTAGCCATCTTGTTCATTCTGTATCCCCTAAAAGTTGATTCCGCAGCAGGAACCATTCCCGCCGACAGCCCTAATCTGCTATCCGTTTCTCAAGAAACCCGGCGGTCCCGGCACAGGGTTGCCAAAATGATTGCGACAATGCTCAAGGGCCCCGCAAGGCGTCCGCAACATCTGCGCAATCAGCAGCTGAGGGCCCTGCAAGCGCTCGGTTTCTACTGCTGAGGGGTATGAAAAACGAGCGATCCGGAGGAATGGATGCAGCCACCGCAGCACGATCAAGGGCCGCTGCAGAAAACCGGTCCATGCCCTCGGGCTCCTGGTCCTGTTCCTGCCGGCAGGCCTGCTGCTGGAACCGTCGTGGTTTATGTCTGGCGTGCGGGTACCTCTCGCCGCGCGGAACCAGCTTCCCGGTAGTCAAAGCCGCCCGCCGCGTTACGTCACCGACTGCCCTTTTGTTTACCCGCAGGCCAATTTCACGGCATGATGACATAACCCGCATTTACCCGTAAGGAGCACGGACGTGACCACCACTTCCAAGACAACGGCCCGGTCCTACCAGGTAGTGAACCCGGCTACCGGTGAGCCGGGCGAGGCATTCCCTCTGGCCGACGACGGTGAAATCAACGAAGCACTAGCAGCATCGCAGGCGGCCTTTGAGTCCTGGCGGGAGGTCCCCATCGAGGAACGCGGAAGCATCGTAGCCCGCGTCGCCGAGCTGTTCACCGAGCGCAAGGATGAACTGGCTGCGATCATCACCGAAGAGATGGGTAAGCCGCTGCCCGAATCGGAGGGTGAGGCCGAGTACTGCACCGAGATTTTCAATTACTTCGCCACCGAAGGACCCTCGCTGGCAGCAGACCAGGAAATCAAGGCCATCGGCGGCGGCCGTGCCGTGATCCAGAAGCTGCCTGTTGGCCCGCTGCTGGGCATCATGCCGTGGAACTATCCCTACTACCAGGTGGCCCGCTTCGCAGCTCCCAACCTGATGCTGGGCAACACCATCATCCTTAAGCACGCCGAGTCCTGCCCCAAGTCGGCGCTGGCGATCCAGCAGATCATGGACGACGCCGGCGTCCCCGCAGGCGTCTACCAGAATGTTTTCGCCAGCCACGGCCAGGTCGCGGACATCATTGCCGATCCCCGCATCCAGGGCGTCTCCCTCACCGGCTCCGAGCGCGCCGGCGCCATCATCGGTGAACTGGCCGGCAGGAACCTGAAGAAGGTAGTGCTGGAGCTCGGCGGTTCGGACCCTTACGTGGTGCTGGACACCGAGGATGTTAAGGAAGCGGCGGCCAACGCCTGGGCCACCCGCCTGGAGAACACCGGACAGGCCTGCAACTCCAACAAGCGCATGATCGTCAGCGAAGGCATCTTCGATGACTTCGTGGCCGAGCTGACCAACCTGGCCAAGGGCCTGCAGCCCGGCGACCCGGCGGAGGCCGCAGAAGGCACCTACGCTCCGCTCTCATCCCGTGCTGCAGCGGAGGGGCTGGCCGAGCAGATCCAGGACGCCGTTTCCAAGGGCGCCACCCTGCACGCCGGCGGCACCCTCTCCGACGGGCCTTCCGCTTACCTTGCCCCGGCTGTACTCACCGGCATCACCCCGGAGATGCGCGCCTACCGCGAAGAGCTTTTCGGGCCGGTGGCCGTGGTCTACAAGGTCGGCAGCGACGAGGAAGCCGTCAAGCTTGCCAACGATTCGGACTACGGGCTGGGCGGTGCTGTTTTCTCCACCGACGAGGAACGCGCCCGGAAGGTCGCCCAGCAGCTTGAGGTGGGCATGGCCAACGTCAACGGCGTGGGCGAAGGCGCGGACATCCCGTTCGGCGGCGTTAAGCGCTCCGGCTACGGCCGCGAGCTCGGCCCGCTGGGCATGGATGAATTCGTCAACAAGCGGCTGTTCTACATCGCCGACTAGCACGCAGTGGACTGCAGGCAGTGCCCGTACCGCTCCCGGTGCCGGCACTGCCTGCAGTTACGCGGCGATCAGTGCGCTTTCAAACTTGCCGCGATCTTGAGCCTGCGCGGGGACAGTTCCTGAGCTGGGGGTGGGACCGTTGGTGGTACTGATCCACTGCGGTCCCCCACCAGCGGGACCGCTGCCCTTCCAGGAGGACCCCCATGTCTCCCCGCCAGAGCACTGTGCCTGCTTGGCGCGCAATCCGCGCCTGCAGTATTGCTCCCGCCCCGCCGGTAACGGCGTGATCGCCGTCAAAGAGCGCCCGATCTCCCGCACCCTGACCTCCACTGCAGCACTGGATGAGCTGAGCGAGCAGATGGGAAGGGAGACCTGCAGGCAGTTCGTGGACAATTACATCGAGATGTGGAACGGCCGGTTCGAGCGGCTCGCCGCTGCGCTGGAGGAACCCGACTTCGCCGGCGCCATGGATGTTGTGCTCAGCATCAAGATCTCCAGCCAGATGGCGGGCGCCGTCAGGCTTGCCGGCTACGCGTCAATTGCCCAGGACATGGTGGGCGCCGCTGACCACGCCGGTCTGGTGTCGCTTCTTGATCCGCTGCAGAGCTGTGGTCAGGAGACGGTCAGAGCCCTGTCCGAATCCCTGTCCCGGCTGTAGCGCGGAACATCCTGAGGGACGGCGGGACTGCTATTTCGCCGGCGCCAGACGGTAGCCCACCCCGCGGACGGTCTCGAGCCAGTTGGGCGACCGGGAGTCGTCGCCGAGCTTGCGGCGGAGGTTTCCCACGTGCACCTCGATGGTGCGTTCATCGGAGTCGCTGATGTAGGAGCCTGTGTCGTACTCTTCCCCGCGGAGCCGCCGAACCAGGTCAGTCTTGCTGCGGACGCGGCGGCCGCTCTCCAGCAGCGCATGCAGCAGGTCGAACTCCGTACGCGTGAGTTCGACGTCGCGTCCGGAAAGCTGAGTGGTCCTTGTCTCCGCGTCGAGCACCAGGCCGTTGTGGTTGAAAACGCCTTCAGCGGCGTCCGGCACTGGAGTTTCGGCAGCCCGCGACGGCGCGTCTGCGGCTGCAGCGGGTTCACGCGCAGCGGCGGCGCTGTCGTCCTTGCGGGGACGGCGCATCATGGCAGAAATGCGGGCACGAAGTTCCCGCGGCCTGAAGGGTTTGGTGATGTAGTCATCGGCTCCCGCTTCCAGCCCCATGAGCGTATCGAGCTCTTCGGCGCGCGCGGTGAGCATGACGATGTAGGCGTCGCTGAACAGGCGCAGCTGCCGGATCACTTCAAAGCCGTCAATGTCCGGCAAACCCAAATCCAGGGTAACGACGGCAGGGTTGTGGCGCCGGACCGCTTCGACGCCGTCGGCTCCGGTTGGGCTTGCGTGGACTTCAAAACCCGACTGCTGGAGTACGGCGTGTAAAAGATCGCGGATGTCTTTGTCGTCCTCAATGATGACGGCAACGCGCTGTGTTTCCATACTTTTTCGGTTTTTCCTGTCCTGCTGAGACCTGTGTATCCGCACCACTACATTGGGCATCCTACAGCTTCGATGCATAAACTGGGCACTTCATCACTGCGAAAATGCGAGGTATCTGGCCATGTCCAGTTTTAAGGGCAGGGCCCTGTCCTTTCTGGGAATCCGCAGGGACTTCCACGAGCTCGATCTCCGGCTTCGCGTCGCGCTGAGCCAGCTGCCGCTTTTCGCCGCTGTATTGTTTTCGCTTCCGCTTGTTTATGCGGTCAAGCGTGAGGCGTACACAGACGTTGATTTCCTGGCGGGCGTGTGCCTGGTTATGGCGCTTTCCGCCGCTGCCATAGCCCTGCCGTGGGACAAATTCTTTCAGCCCGCTTATTGGGTCATTCCCATCCTGGATTTTTTCGCTATTGCACTTCTTTTCCGCGGGGTCCAGCCCGATGTAGCGGGCATGGTGGTGCTGGGGGTGTTCCCGGTCCTCTGGCTCGCCTGGTCCGGATTTGCCCCGCGCAGCGCCAGCATCCTCACCGTGGCAGGTTCGCTGCTCATCATCTGGGCACCCCTGTACGGAACGGAACCGGTGGCCGCGGATTTCCTGAGGCCCCTTCTTATCCCCCTGGTCATGTTGGCCGTGCACAAGGCCGCTGCCGTGATGACCCAGGATGCCGCCGGTCAGCAGAGGGCCCTGGAGGAGAAGGACCTGGCATTGAAGCAGAGCCTGGCGGACAGCAAACGGCGGGCCGAGCTGCTGGACGCGGTACTGGACACCATCGACGTCGGAGTCGTCGTTCAGGCCAGGGACGGCCACGTGATGCTTATGAACAACCGGCAACTCGCCACCCATAAGCTTGCCGTCCCGAAGGAAGAGGGCAACTGGACTGAGGCGGACATGTACATCTACGGACAGGACGGCTTCACCCCACTTCCAGCGGAAGAGCGCCCCCTGGCCCGAGCCATGCGGCGCGAGGCCTTCTCCGACTGCCTCGTCTGGGTGGGCCGCGGGGCTGAACAGCGCGCTTTAACCGTTTCGGCCCGCCCGCTCGGCTGTGAAAACGGCGGCTTCAACGGTTCTGTCGTCGCTTTCGGGGACGTCACGGAAATGGTGCTCGCACTGCGGGCCAAGGAGGACTTTGTTGCCAGCGTCTCGCACGAACTCCGCACCCCGCTGACGTCGATCATCGGCTATCTGGACCTGGCCATCGGCGAAGCGGAAGACGACGGTCTCTCAGCGTCCCTGCGAACGTCGCTGACCGTGGCCATGCGGAACGCTGAACGGCTCCTGGTTCTCGTGGCGGATCTGCTGACCACGGCGTCCGGCTCAGTCCACCTCGATCCTGCTGACCTTTCCCTGAGGGAACTGGTTGGATCGGCAGCCGATTCCGCGGTGCCGCGGGCCCTCGCGGCAGGGATCAGGCTGCGGATCCAGCCCGGAGAGGACATCCGGGGCCGCTTCGACGCCGTGCGCGTGCAGCAGGTCCTGGACAACCTCATCTCCAACGCCATCAAGTACTCTCCTTCCGGAAGCACTGTGACGGTCCGGGTGGAGCGGGCGGACGGATGCGCTGTCCTGGAGGTCTCGGATGAGGGCATGGGTATGTCCGAGGCGGAGCAGGCGGAGATCTTCAACCGCTTCTTCCGGACCGCAGCCGTCAAGAAAGCGGCCATCCCCGGGGTCGGCCTGGGCCTGGGGATCACCAGGGACATCGTCGAGGCACACGGTGGAAAAATAACCCTGACCTCGGTACCCGGAGTGGGGACAACGTTTAGGGTGGAGCTCCCGCTGGAGCACGTCGTGAAGCGGTGACAAGTGCCCTGGGGATCAGGCGCCGGCAGCACTCCGGACAGCTTCTTCCAACGCCACCCATGCGAGCATCGCGCACTTGACCCGCGCGGGATAACGGGCAACACCGGAGAAGGCAGCGGCATCACCGAGCACCTCTTCGTCCGCCTCGACGGTGCCGCGGGAACGCATGACCTCCCGGAAGTTATCCACGAGTCCCAGTGCTTCGTCCCTGGGCATCCCGGCCATCATGTCCGCGAGCACCGAGGCCGACGCCATGGAGATGGAACAGCCCTGCCCTTCCCAGCTGATCCCGTCAATCGTCCCTGCACCGGCCTCAGGACCCAGGGTTGCCCGCAGCGTAATCTCGTCTCCGCAGGTCGGGTTCAGCTGGTGGGACTCCCCTACCAGCACGTCTCCACCCGCCTCAGTGAGCCCTTCGCCGTGCCGCAACTTGGCATGCTCGAGAATGATCTGCTGGTACAGCTGCTGCAGTTCCGAACTCATGGCTGCTTGACTCCAAAGAACGGACGCACGCCGGCCACCGCGTCCAGGAACGCATCGACGTCGTCAGTGGTGTTGTACAGGTAGGTGCTGGCCCGGGTGGTGGACACCAGGCCCAGTCGGCGGTGCAGCGGCTGCGCGCAATGGTGGCCCACCCGCACCGCGATTCCCTTGTCGTCCAGGAACTGGCCGACGTCGTGCGAATGCACACCCTCGACGTCGAACGCTGCCAGGCCAATGCGCTCAACACCCGACGGCGGCCCCACCACGCGGATGCCCTCAATGGCTTCCAGCCCGGAGACCAGGCGCCGGCCCAGCTCCATTTCCCACGCATGGATCCGGTCCATACCGGTTTCCTGCAGGTAGTTCGCTGCGGCACCCAGCGCCATGGCCTGGGAAATGCGCTGCGTGCCGGCTTCAAAGCGCTGCGGCGCCGGGAGGTATTCGGCCTTTTCCATCGTGACCGTGGTGATCATGGATCCGCCCGTGAGGAACGGCGGCATGGCGTTCAGCAGCTCGGACTTTCCATACAGCACGCCGATTCCGGTGGGGCCAAGCATCTTGTGCCCGGAGAACGCGGCAAAGTCCACGTCCAGCGCCTTCACGTCCACTTGCAGGTGCGGCACGGACTGGCAGGCATCGAGTACCACAAGGGCGCCGTGCCGGCGGGCCATGGCCACCAGCTCCTGCACCGGATTGATGGTGCCCAGCACGTTGGAGGCATGGGTGAACGCCAGGATCCGGGTGCGCGGGCCGATGACCTGCTCCGCCTCCTCAAGGCGCAGCGCACCGGCGTCGTCCACCGGAATCCAGCGGAGTGCTGCACCGGTGCGGGCCGCAAGCTCCTGCCAGGGAATCAGATTGGCATGGTGCTCCATCTCCGTCACCACGATTTCATCACCCGGCCCGAGCGCGAAGCGTCGCGCCGCTTCGCCGCCCCGGCCCGCGGATGCATTGGAGAACGCATAGGACACCAGGTTCAGCGCCTCTGTGGCATTGGAGGTCCACACAATCTCCTCCGGCTCTGCATGCACCAGATCGGCGATGGTGCGACGCGCGTCCTCGAAGACGTCCGTCGCTGCGACGGCGAGGGTGTGCGCGCCGCGGTGCACGGCGGAATTGCGCTGTTCGTAGAACTCCTGCTCCGCCTCAATGACGCTCAGGGGGTTCTGCGATGTGGCTCCGGAATCCAGGTACACCAAAGGGTGACCGTTGACCTGCTGGTCCAGGATGGGAAAGTCGTTGCGGATCCGGAGAACCTCGGCGTTGTTAAGCGCCAGGCCGTCCAAGGCAGCGTTCTCGGCCGGCCCGGCACTCTGCAGGGTAGCGGGTGTGGAAACCACGGGCACTTTCAGTACTCCTCAGCTGACGGGCATGCATTAGGAAAGATAAGTCTTCCGTAATCATCCCACGGGGAGGAAGCGAGGGCACATCAGTCTGGCCTAAGTTCCGCCGGAAAAGTCCCTCTTGGCCCAACACACCGGCGAGCGGCGGCTGGTGGTTAGTACGCCCCTTCAGGCTGAACCATGACCTTGACCGTGCGCCACATAATCATCAGGTCCCCGGTGACCGACCAGTTCTCCACATAGAACAGGTCCAGACGAATCGACTCGTCCCAGGGAAGGTTGGAACGGCCGTTCACCTGCCACAGGCCGGTAAGTCCGGGCTTGATGAGCAGGCGCCGGTGGGTTGATCCTTCGTAGCCCTTGACTTCGGAGGGAAGCGGAGGCCTGGGACCAACCAGCGACATATCTCCGCGGAGCACGTTCCAGAGCTGGGGAAGCTCGTCCAGGGAGAACTTCCGCATCCAGCGTCCGCTGCGCGTCACCCTGGGATCGTGCTTCAATTTGAACAGCACCCCGGCGCCTTGGTTCCGTGCGCGCAGCGTGGTCAAACGCTGTTCGGCGTCAACAACCATGGAACGGTACTTGAGCATCTGGAAAGTCCTGCCCCGCAGGCCTACCCGCTGCTGCCGGAAGATGACCGGCCCCTCGCTGTCCAAACGGACAATGAGGCAGAGGACAGTGAGCACAGGAAAAAGCACAATGAGGGCGAGCGAAGCCAGCACAATGTCCAGGAAACGTTTAAGGACGTGCTTGCCTCCGCTGTACTGCGGCAGTTCCACGTGCATCAGCGGAAGTCCCTCCACAGGGCGCCAGTGAATGCGCGGGCCAGCAACATTGGTCAGGCTTGACGCCAGGATCAGTTCGGTGGAACTGCTTTCCAGTTTCCAGCCGAGTTCCCTGATGTACCGGTTGCCTCCGGGCACCGGGCCCGCCACAATAACGGCGTTCGCTCCCACTTCCCTGACCAGGTCCGGGATTCGCTCCGGATCGGTTTCAACTGTCCAGTCAGGATCAAGCACCTCCTCGAGATCTGGTGCCGGACCCTCGGGCACCACAATGCCTGAGACCTGGTAGGTGGCCGAAGCGTGGGCAGAAACCTGCTTGACCACGTATGCCACATCTTCGCTGCCGCCGAACACCACGACCCGGGAAAGGTAGTGTCCCAGCCTGCGCTGCGACGTCAGCCATTTGCGCCAGGTCCAGCGGGCTGCCAGCAGCCCGGCCAGCCCGAGCGGCAGCGAAACAGCCAATGCCGTGCTGGGCATGTTGCGCTGCAGGAGGACCATCGCCAGGACGACAGCTCCGAACATGCGCAGGGTAGCGTTCGCGACGCGCTTGTATTCATCCGCACCGGTACCCAGCAGCCGCTCCTCCCTGGTGCGGTAAACGGCCAGACCGATGTTCCAGACCAGGAGCAGAACGGTGAGGAATCCTACATGCTGCAGGGACTGCACGGTGAAGCCCCTGCTGGTCACAGTGACGACAGCGGCCCACCCGGCCACCAGGGCAAGGACGGTCACGCCGAAATCGGTGATGATCAGGCCTGCGCGGTATTTTCTTCGCCAGGGTTCGCCGGCCGGTCTTGGCTTCGGCTGCTCCCGGTTTACGGCTGACCAGTGTTCACTAATGACTTCGGGCTGGGGCCAGCGCGGCCGCTGCCGGGCGGAACGCCCGGCATGCTCCTCGTGAACCGACGGCCTGCGGACCCGGGCCTTTTTTGTACCTGCAGGTGAATCCATCTCAGATTCCCCTGTCCGGTCTCCGGGAGGAAGGAGCCGGCGACGGCTGGGGGGAAGTCTGGGTCTCAGCAGACTTCGACGTCGCCGGCTCCGCTTGTGGAGGTTCCTGTCCTTGAGTAACGCTGACGGAACCAGTATTTTGACCACCGGTACTGGGGGTCACGCTGGAGCGATGCATGTGAGACCTTCTTTGCACTTCTGAACTGACTTTGTTTAGTCAATGTCAAAGTCCTAGTCGCCGCATCAGTATTCGCCACCCCTAAAAAGGACGCTGTTCACGTACCCGTTGGCAGGGTGTACTCGGGGCCCGTGGAAGCGCTACTTGCCTCGAATGCGGTCAGCAGTGTGCCGCAGTGCGGACTACGCACTGCGGCACACTGTCCGGGTCCTTAGGCTTCTGGATTCAGGATGTTGACCGGCCGGTCACGGGCACGGACTATTGCCCCGCCGAGACGCGCGGCTCAGCTTCCAGCGCGCGGTAAACGGCCTCCAGCTCCGTGCGCCGGCCGATTCCCAGCTTGACGTAAATCCGGTACACATGGCCCTCAACCGTTCGCTGCGAGAGGGTGAAACGAGTCGCGATGTCCTTGGTGCTGGCGTCCTCGAGCAGCAGCGCCACGATCTCATGCTCGCGTTTGGTCAGCCGCACCTGGTGGACGTTGGGGCTCAGATAGGACACCGTCACGCCCGCAAGTTCGTCCCTCCGGCGGCGCAGCTGCTGGATCAGGGCGCGTTGCCGCCTCAGATTGTTATGGGCACCGTAGTAGCGAATGGCGTGCCCGATGCACTCAACTGCCACCAGGAACTTGCGGCACCGAACCGCCTCATCCGCTGCCGAGACCATCTGCTCGGGATTATCCGCAGCCACGGCGGCGGCGTACGCGTGAAGTGCCGCAGCTTCCGCTCCTTCAAAGGAATCAGTGAGATCCACAAGCCGCCTCGCCTGCTTGAGGTCACCGATGGCAACGGCAAGTTCGAGGATATCCTTCTCGGCTGCCAGCTGCCCCAGCCGGCGGGCTTCAGCCGCCAGTTCACGCACCCGGGCCGGTGGGTCCGCCGCGTCCTGCTGTGACTGCGCAGCAGCCGCGAAAGCGCCGGCGGTCAACTCCAGCGCCCGAGGACCCTTGTAGCCCAGTCCGCGCAGTTCAGCGGCAAACCGCGTGGCGGGGCTGGTGTCATCAACGACGACGGCCACGTACGCCGCCAGGGCCAAGGCATACGGCAGGAGCCGCTCCGGGTCCCGGCCCCGCAGCACCTCGATGGCCGGTCTCATGCGGCGGAGCCCTTCACGGTAGCGGCCCTGGCGAATCTCCAAAGCTCCCTCCAAAACCCCCAAGGTTCCTCCGATTGCCAGAAGAACATGGGGGGCGGAATGAAGCTCATCCGAAAGCATCCGGTCCAGATTCTCGAACCGTCCTCCATGGAGCAGCGCCAGACTGTGCCTGACCAGGACGTTCGCACGCGTGGTACTGGACGTCAAGGCGCTTTGAGAGAGGCACTCCCGCGCCTGGCGGGCTGCCTGCACTGCCTGCCCGATTGACCCGGCTGCGGTCAGCACTTCGCATGCGAGCGCGAAGCCGAGTGCCTTGATTTGGCAGACAGCAGGCGACAATTCGTCCTGCCCTTCACCGCCCAGAGCAGTGAGCAACGCCATGGTCGTCGACGCCGATTCACCGGATACCAGGAGATTTCCTTCTGCCGTCCTCGCCCACAAAGCCAGCACACTGAGACCAGCGGCCATCCAGGCATCGCGCCCCTCCCCCCGGTCCTGCCCGGCGAGTTGCCCGTCCCGTACCGACCAGTCCTTCGCCAGGGACCCGAGCCGGTCTGCCGCGTCGTCGGAGCAAGCAGCGAGTTGGGCGCTGACCAGCACGGCGTAATCAAGGGTTTCCGTGTCGGGAGCCGTGAGAACGGCGTCCTCGAGGCCTGCCCGGGCTTCCGAAATACGGCCCAGCGCGAGCTGCGCAGCGGCAGCCTCGATCCGGCCTGCAACTGCCAGAGGCCCTGGGGTGATGGCGAGGGCAAGGCGCAGGGCCGTTTCCGCGTCGCCGTCAGCGCTGGCCGCCCGAGCGCCCAGCAACAGTTCACTGTCCGGTGAGGCGGCCCCGCAATCAAGCGCCCAGGAAACAAACCTCGGAGTCTGCGGAATCCGCTCGCTGGTGTCTGCCTCCAGCAGCTTCCGTCGTATTTCCATGCTCCTCATGGGCGGCACCAGGCTGCGAATAGCCTCTGCGTGCAGGGGCTGAACCATCCGCAGCTGCTCAGGGACGTTGGCAGCCGGTTCCATATACCCTTCCTCCACCAGGGTGTGGACCGCCTCCTGCCCACCAAGCATCACCAAGGGTCCGCGCGGCAGAACACCCGCGAGCGCCACCGCTTCCAGGACCAGCCTCTCCGCGGCCGGCCGGCTGGCCAGCAGCCGCTTGGCCAGATCCTGTACTGACGGTTCCAAGCCAGTGGGAAGCGCACGCAGGTACCAGGCACCGTTGCGCTGCAGCAGTTCACCTCGGCGTTTGGCACCGGAAAGCAAAGCCTTGATGTACATCGGGTTGCCACCCGATACCCGGGCGAGGACTGCACTGGATGCACGCAGCAGGGGTCCGCCGAGCTCGTTGATGCACTGCTGGTGTACGGCTTCCACGGAAAGCGGCTGCAGGTCCACGCGGGACATCAGCCCGTCCCTGGCCAGTGAGAGCAGCTCCTGGATGTGGACACTGCGGTTCCGCGAAAGGACAAGAAGCCTCAGCTCTCCCGACATGGCGAGCTGGACCAGCACGTGGCTGGAAGCCTCATCAAGATGGTGGGCATCATCGACGACCAGCAGTGCCTGCGGATGCCCGGCTTCTGCCCGGGTCTGGAAATAGCGGCGGATATTGCGGAGCACCATCAGCGGTGATGCGAGGTCCTCTTCCAAAGCCCTTTCCATAAAGGGAGTCAGCGCACTGTAAGGGATCCGGGACAGCACCGGGCTGCCGTGGATCCGGTAGGGGGCAACGACGCCCTCAAGCCGGCGGAGGACCTCATCTGCCAGCGCACTCTTGCCCATGCCTTCCGGGCCCAGGACCAGGGATCCCCGCAAGACCGGATCCAGCAGGTTGTTCACGATTGAATCCGCTTCAGCACCCCTCAGGAAGGGATGCGAATGGTGTGTCACCGCTGCCATCAGAGTTCTCCCTGTGCCGAGGCTGCTTTGCTGCTGGCGATAAGCCGGGCCAGTTCCCGCCGGCTTCCGACATGCAGTTTGGAGTAGATCTGGTAGAGATGTCCTTCAACGGTCCGGACAGAAATCGAAAGCTCGGAGGCAATCATCTTGTTGGTTGTCCCGGCGGCTGCATGGCGCGCGATAACCCGCTCGCGCGTGGTGAGTCCGCGCAGGCAGTCCTCCACCTCGCCGTCGCCTTCCCCCTCACCTGACTGAAGCCTCCGGCTGCGGTGGATGAAACGGACAGTGGCGCGGTCCCCGGCACCGGAAGCGACCTCCAGCGCCCGCTCCCCTGTTTCGTGTGCCAGCAGTTCGTGTCCCAGCGCAGCTGCGGCGTCCGCCGCAAGCAGGAGCAGCTGGGCATCGTATCCACCGGAGCCCTTGGCGTAGTCTTCGGCAAACGCGGCGAACCGTCCCTGCAGTCCGGAAGCGACGTCAAGCAGTTGCTGCGCCTTATCGGTGCTGCCCAGGCGCACTGCGCTGACGAGCCCCAGCAGGGCAAAAGTACCGGCGCCCCGGGCCTCGTCAGCATCAGCCAGCGCGGCCATTTGCTCCGCAGCATCCGCAGACCCCAGCAGCCCTCTGGCCAGCACCGTGAAATGAGTCCCTGTTCGGTGCAGGTCCGCGTGTTTCGGTGCTGATCCAAGGTCCGCTGTCCGCAGGTGTTCCTCTGCCCGGTCCCGCTGCCCCTGGAGAGCTGCGGCGTAAGCAGCGGCAGCGCTGACCGCGGGCAGCAGGCCCCCCGGATCGGAGGCTTCAAGCTGGCGGACGGCAGGAAGCAGTTTGGCCGTAGCCGCGGCCCCCCGGCCTGCGAAGGCATGGAGCATGCCATCCGAGACCTCACGAAGGGTGCCGCCGTAGGATGCACCGTTGTCCTCATCTGCGGCCAGGTACTCGGCGGCGACCGATACAGCCCCCGTAACGAGCAGCATGTGAATAATGCGTGACTGGGCTTCCGCGGCCTCTTCCTGTGTGAGGTCCGGCCGGGAGCCGTCGACGAGCATGTGCCAAAGAGTGGCAGCGAGCTCCTGTGCGTCAGCTTGCCTGTCAGTCATACCCCACGCGGTGCACAGCCAAGAACCCACGAGAATCCGGAATCCGCGGCCGTTTTCGTCGCCCCGGGCATAGACCCCGCTGAGCAGGGACACGCTCTCGCGGTACTGGCCGTGCTGGGAAAGGCACCGGGCCCGGGCCAAAATGAGATCCCGCTCCAGCCGCGCCGCTTCACCGCGCTCCATCTCGTGGAGCTTCAGGGATGCCAGCATGGTCTCTGCCTCGTCGAGCAGGCCTGCGTGTCCGTCAGTGTGAATCTGTTCGCGCAGCAGCCGCAGCCGTTCACCGGTTTCTCCACTGCGTGCGCTTTCTGTCTGGCACAGGGCGCTGCTTTCGATAAGCAGCAGGCGGACATCTGCCAGGGAGGTGCCGGCACCCAAGCCGCAGGCCCGGTGACGGGCGACGGCGTCCGCAGCTGCGCGGGCGTCGCCCCTGCGGAGACGGGAGAGGGCAAGTTCCAGGACAGCCGCGGGAGAGGAGATATGGTTTGGATCCGCAGCGATGAACCGTTCTGCCGCCGCAGGATTTCCGGACCCGTTCGCGGCCTGCGCCGCTGAGAGGGCCAGCGGGGCGGAAACCTTGGCGCCCGCCGAAATGAACCATTCGGCCGTGAGATGCGGCCAGGCGACGTCCTGGTCGGGCGGGAAGCGGTCCAGCAGATCCTTCCTGCGTGCGGTATCGAGCTGGGAGCGGAGGATTGCCCCGAACGCAGGGTCGGCGAGGGACAGGACCGGTACCCCGGAGTGGGTGAGCTGCAGCAGCCCTGCTTCCTGAAGGGTATCCACCTCCGTGCTGTCCAGGCGTTCGAGTACCTGAAGGAGGGGAAGGGCACCGCAGAGGGCAAGGACGTCAAGGAGTTCCCTCTGCCCCTGCGTGACACCCGAAAGCCTGGGACCCATGGCCGCGTAGAGCCGGGGAAAGACGCACTCCGTGTCGGGGGCAAGTACCCAGACACCTCCGGAAAGTGCCAAACGCCCACAGTCCCGGTAGTCTGCGGCCGCGGCCAGCAGCAGGCTTGGATTTCCGCCGCTCACCCGGGTCAGGTCCTCGGCGGCCGCCCGGCTCACCGGCCCGCGGAGCTCCGCCTCCAGCAGGTGGGCGCATTCGGAGGGAAGCATTGGTTCAAGGTCCAGGCGGGTCAGCAGGCCTTCCCTCCACAGCCCCATGAACTCCGCGGGAGCGGCACTGAAATCCCGGAAGGCAGCGAACATATGGGCCGAACGGTTCACCACCATCTGGCTGAGGACCATGGCCGAGAACTCGTCAAGTTCCTCGGCATTGTCCACGGCCAGGATGACGGTCTGGCCGGCAGCACGTGCACGTATCAGCTCAGTCAGCCCGCGCAGGATCAGCACGGGGTGGGAGGACACCTCCGGCTCCAAATCCGACAGGAGGAACGTCAGGGCTCCGAAAGGCGTCCGTCTCGCAAAGGCGGAACCCCGGATATGGATGGTGTATGAACCCTTGCCATATACCTGCAGCACGTGCCGCATAAGCGCGCTCTTCCCGCTGCCTGCCTCGCCGATGAGAAGGCAGCCGCTGGCAGCGGACTCGGGGTGCAGGCGCTCTGCCATGGCCTTAACCAGTCCGGAACGTCCCAGGAACAACGCGTCCGGAGCCGCGTGGCGGGCAGTTGGGTTACCAATAGTCGGGGGGTGCGCCTTGAGTGCATTGGCGCCGGTCGAATGATGATTCTCCACTGAGACCTCTTCCTACAGCAAGCATTCTTGCCCGCGTTGGCAGACGCTCAACACACTAGGGAGGGCACAGGAGCGCGGCATGAGTAGCAATTACCAATGATCCGGGGTCCATACTCGAATAACACCGGTGAAATTCCATGCCGCTACTCGGTCTTCTCCCCCAGCGGCGCTCCGACTACTTGTGTAAGGTGTCCTGGTTCTTGGCCTGGCCGCTGTCGGCATCGCCGAGGAGCTGTCTCAATTCGGCCCGGCCCGAGACGTGCAGTTTCTGGAAAATACGGCCCAGATGCCAGTCCACCGTGCGTGGCGACAGATGGAGGGCACTCCCCAGGCCGGAGCTGCTTTCCCCGTGCGCGGCCCGAACCGCGAGGTCCCTTTCAAACTCGGACAGTTCGTCCAGGCGCCGGCTGATGCTGTTGGCATCTGAAAGCAGGCGGAAGGATTCGTTGGCCGCCATGCGCGCCCGCCGCGTCAGGTGCCGGTTGTTGTGCGTTTCGGCGGCCTCCCGCGCCCTGAGCGCGGTCTTGTACCCCAGATCAATCAACCCCCTGCCCAGCAGGGCTTCGGCTGCGTCGAGCTGGACCTCGGGCGACTCCTGCAGGAGACCGGACCCCAGCGCCCGCCACATTTGAGCGGCCGGACCTTCGGCTTTCGCGGCCGCCGCTTCCAGGGCCATCGCAGCCTGGATGTCCCCGGCCAGGGCGGCTGCCGCCAGGCACATCACGGCCTCGGGGTAGTTGCCCTGCTCCGCGGCCAGCGTTCCCTGGGCTGTCAGGGCAGCGGCGGCATCTGCATCCGCCCTGCGTGCCAGGACCGCTGCTGCCTGGAAGAACCGGGTAACCGCCGCTATCTGTGCCGGCGGGCGCATCCCGAAGTCGGGACTTGCAGCCAGGTAATCCGCCATGGCGTCCCATTCCTGGCGAGCCGCGTAGCAGTACGCCACCGCGGCGTACGCCATTGGCAGCTGCCCCTGCGGGTCGCTGACCTGCAACTGACGCAGGGCCGGCAGAAGGAATTCCAAGGCGGTGTCGACCCGCCCGCCCAAGGCATTGATCACTCCGTAAGGCACGTCGGACCACCCGCCGGGAAAGGAATCCAGGCACCGGTGCGACGCTTTCGAAAGCACCTCAAGCCCCTGGGACAGTTCGCTGCACATCACATACGTGGAGGTGATTCCGCCAAGAACCTCGGCTTCAACGGAAGGTGGAAGCTCTCCCGCATTATCCAGGCTGTGCCACAACGCTGTTGCCTCTTCGCTCGCTTCTCCGCTGAAGCCGCCCAGCGCAAGCAACTGGCACCGGCTCGCCCTTGCCCTCAAACGCACGGATTCGGAGGCGCTGCGGTCCCTGCACAGCGCGGCAAGGTCCCCGGGAACCGCGGTGAGATCCGTGTCCAGGACGGCCAGCGCAGCCCGGGCCGCCACAACCTCGTTCCGGAATGACGTCCGCTCCGGCGCGGAGACCCTTTCAGCGGCTGCCTCGGCGTGCTCCAGCGCTTCCCCCGCTTGCAGACGCGGCTCGGGCAGCGAGCGCGCCAGCGTAGCCAGCTCCAGGCAGGCGGGTACCTGGGTTGCGGCGTTTCCGGCCGCAACGACCGCGTGCAGTTCCCGTTCCGCTGCCCGGTGCCGCTGCGCCGCCCGCAGTGCCCTGGAACGTTCCAGCCTCAGCAGCGGGTCCGTTGCCAGGGTGGGAACTGCGGCAGCAATTTTGAGCACGGCCTCCGCGTCCCCCGCGTCATTGGCTGCAGCGCAGGCACGCCGGGCGATGTCAGCGTCGATGCCTTCGCCCGATTCCGAAAACCATTCCGCGTAAGCCCTCACGGCGGTGTCGGTAAAGTCCCGCAGATCCGGGTTCGTCTCCAGGATCTCCTGCCAGAGGTCGAACGACCGGCCGACCGGTATCAGCCCCGCCACCATCCGCGCATAGAGCGGATCGCCCAGGTACACAGCGCTTTCACCGTTTTCGACCTTCAGTGTCCCGCGTTCTTCAAGGGCATCCACCGGCTCAGCGTCCACGACGTTGAGCAGGGTTGCCATGGGAAGGCCCGGACACAAGGAGACCAGTTCCACCACCTTGCGCTGCGGGAGCGGTATATCGCGGTACCAGGACTCCATCCAGTCGGACATTTCTCCCGAGAACGTCACCGGACCCGTAAGTGTCCAGGTGCCCCCTCGTTCCTGAATGCGGCCGGCTGCGATCTGGTCCCGGCAGAGCAGGGAGGTAAACAGCGGATTGCCCTTTGCATGCGCCCAGACCGCTTGCGCTGCAACCCCTGAAGGGCGCCCCTGGATGATTCTTTCCATGAGGGCCTGAGCATCGGAGATGTTCAACGGACCAAGATCTATCCTGCGGACCTTTCCGTCAGACCACAGCCGGACCAGTTCTTCCCCGCACAGCAGCAGGTCCGGCGTGGTCGCCAGCAGGGCAGCATCCGACTGGCGCAGCAGCTGCACTGTGACGGTTTGGCTGAGGGAGTCCAATTCGTGGGCGTTGTCCACCACCAAGAGCACCCGCCGGCCCCGGGAACGTTCATCCAGGTGCAGCTTCAGTGCCCTGAGCACCTGGACAGGGTTGCTCAGCGCTGTCTCCGGCAGCTCACTGAGCAGCCAGCTCAGCGCCCCGTAGTCCGTGCGGGCAGCGACTTTGCTGCCGCGGATGTGCACAACGTGGAATTGATGACCCGCCTCACCCGCTGCAAAGTTGGCCAGCGCTGTCTTGCCGATGCCTTCGGGTCCGACGATGACGGCTCCCCCGTTGCCCTCCAGCGATGTCCTGGCAGCGCGCAGCGCCTCCGTACGTCCGATGAGAGGTGTCTGCGTGCTGCCTGAGGCACGGCCTGGATTGAGCTGTGCGGGTGGTGCAACGCGCATGGATTTCCGCCTCTGGCCAACATGATCATGGGTGGTCGAGCACAGATCGTAGGTGGGTGCGGCGGACGCGCCTACAAGTAATTACTACTGCCTTTGCACCACTTGGACCGGGGAGCCAGGCATGCCTGGACAGGCCGCTACTTGGGACAGCCCCGCTGATACCTACACCGCTGCTTCGGCTGTAGGGTATGGCCAGCACAGCGGACACAGGCTGCGCGGGGGACGAGAGGACGCAGCATGCTCAGCAGCAGGAACAACGGCATCAACGCAACGGCAGACGTCGCAGAGAACGCATCAATTGGCCAAGGAACCCTTATCTGGCATTTGGCCCAGGTACGCGAAGACACTGAGATCGGAGCGAACTGCATTATTGGCCGCGGCGCCTACATCGGTCCGGGGGTGCGCATGGGAGAAAACTGCAAGATCCAGAATCATGCCCTGGTCTACGAACCGGCGGTGCTGGGCAACGGCGTTTTTGTCGGACCGGCTGTGGTCTTTACGAATGACACCTACCCCCGGGCAGTGAATCCGGACGGATCGCTCAAGAGCTCCGAGGACTGGCACCCGGTGGGCGTGGAAGTGTGCGACGGCGCCGCGATAGGCGCCCGGGCGGTGTGCATTGCCCCGGTCCGGATCGGCGCCTGGGCCACCGTGGCAGCAGGTGCCGTGGTGACCCGCGATGTTCCCGCCTACGCTGTCGTCGCCGGAGTACCCGCCCGGCAATTGGGGTGGGTCGGGCGCGCCGGCCATCCCCTGGTCCCTGGTCCCGCTGACGGTGAATTCAGCTGTCCGGTCACGGGAGAACTGTTCCGGCTGGAGGAGGACAGGCTCTCACCGGTACCTTCCCGTTCCGCAGGTTAGCGTTCCGCCGGATCCCGCCCACGCTACTTAGCCGGGGCGGGATGTTCGCGTACCTCTTCGTGCCCGCCGGTGTTCCACCCGTTTTAGTCGTCCGTGCAGACCAGTAACTGCTACCCAGCCCGCTGTTTCATCCCCCTCCTATTGTTTTGGCTCGAAGCAACGAGCCGTAGGAGTGGACTTGGCAATGCAAGGCAGACAAACGGGCACCCCTGTCCGGGGCAGGCACGTCTCCGGAAAACACTCCGGAAGGAATCCCGGAAAGGACCGCACCCGTGTGGTCCTCGGCGGCGTCTGCGTGGACCTGCTGACGGCAGGCGATGCCCTCGCCAGGATTGTGGAACGGGCTGGCGGCGGCGGGAACGTGCCGTTGGCCGTCGCATCCATCAACCTGGATCACGTGCACTACTTCGGAACGGCCGGACGCTGGAACGGCGCACTGGACCTGCCGGGAGACGGCGGCGGACCCGAGTGGCTGAACGTCATTGACGGTGCACCCGTCGCCGCGCGGGCGAGCGCCCTGTCCGGCCGCCGGTGGCCACGGCTGGCCGGCAGTGACCTCATCGAACCGCTGCTGGACCACTGTGGGAAGCGCGGCCTCCGCGTAGGCTTCCTGGGCGGCACATCCGAAACCCACCAGCGGCTGCAGCAGGTACTTGCCCAGCAGCGTCCGGACCTCATCCTGGCCGGATGCTGGGCACCGCAGCGCGGCCTGCTCACCGACCCTGAAGCCAACCGCGAGCTCACGGCGGAAATCGCCGGCGCCCGGGTGGACATCCTGGTGGTGGGCCTCGGCAAACCGCGGCAGGAACTGTGGATCGCGGAGCATGGCGCTGCCACCGGAGCCGATGTGCTGCTGGCATTCGGCGCCGTGGTCGACTTCCTGGCCGGCCGGATCCAGCGCGCCCCCGAGTGGGTGGGCAGCAACGGCCTGGAATGGGCCTGGCGCCTGGCCCTGGAGCCCCGCCGAATGGCCAAACGCTATCTCTTGCAGGGACCGCCTGCTTACCTGCGGCTGCGCCTGCCCGCCCGCGTCCCGGCCACAGCCAAACCCGTGCGCGAGGTTCCGGACAAGGAACCGCTGCGCCCCCTGAGCGCCCTGTCCCTACCGGGCGGCTTCGCACCCCCGGACGGCTACGCCGACGTCGTTGTCCTGACCGTTACCCACAATAACGAGCGGGACCTCGGGGACTTCCTGGGCTCACTGCGCGCGGAAACAGCAGACCTGTCCATCCGCGTGGTCGTGGCAGATAACTCCTCCACCGATGCCACAGTGGCGGTTCTGACGGCACACCCCGACGTCCGGCTCGTGGAGACCGGCGGCAACCTCGGCTACGCAGGGGGCATTAACGCTGCGGCGCAGTACGCGGGCGACGCCGGTGCCGTCTTGGTCCTGAATCCCGATTTGAGGGTCTGCCGCGGCGCCGTCGCGGCGATGCTGCGCCGGCTGCATGGCATCGGCAGCGGAATCGTGGTGCCACTGCTGGCAGATGAAGACGGCAGCACGTATTCCTCCCTCCGCCGGGAACCAACCATCACCCGTGCCTTCGGCGACGCGCTGGCGGGCCGGCGCCTGTCCCGCAGGCCGGCCTGGTTGTCCGAAATCGAGTACGACGCCGAGGCCTACCGTTACGCGCATCCGGTGGACTGGGCAACCGGTGCCGCCGTCTTGGTGGACATGCCGCTGGCGCGCCGGCTTGGGAACTGGAACGAATCCTTCTTCCTCTACTCGGAGGAGACCGATTACTTCCGCAGGGCCCGAGCTGCCGGGGCAGCAGTCTGGTTTGAACCGGCAGCCTCAATGATCCACCGACGGGGAGGCTCCGGGCAGGCCCCGGCGCTCGCTGCCCTGATGGCTGTTAACCGGGTCCGGTATGCGGAACTGCACCGCAGTGCAGGCTATGCGGCCGCCTTCCGAGGCGTGGTGCTGCTCGCCGAAACGCTGCGTCTCGGCGGCGCAGGCCACAGGTTGGCAGTGGCGGCGCTGGTGCGCCCGGGCCGGCGGGCAGCCCTTCCCCAGGCGCAGCGTCCGGCCTCCGTCCAGGACGGTGCGGGCACGCCCTTCCCGCAGGGAACCGTCATCATCCCGTGCCATAACGAGGAAACCGTTCTCGACGGAACGCTGGACGCCCTGGCACCGGTGATCGAGGCCGGGACGGAAGTGATCGTGGTGTGCAACGGCTGTTCGGATGCCTCGGCCGACGTGGCCAAGTCCCGCCCCGGCGTACGGGTCCTGGAGCTGCGTGAAGCGTCCAAGACAGCCGCGCTGAACGCGGGCAACAAGGCCGCAGACAACTGGCCGCGGCTCTACCTGGACGCCGACATCACGGTCCGCCCGGAAACCGTCCGCGCAGTATTCGAAGCTCTCCAGGACGGCCCGCTCGCGGTCCGGCCCGCCGTGGACTATGACCTGGCCGGAGCCAGCTTCCTCGTCCGGAGCTATTACCGGGCCCGGCGCCATCTCCCCGGTGCCCGGCAGGCACTCTGGGGCGCTGGAGCCTACGCGCTCAGCGCCGAGGCCGGGAAACGGCTGGGGGCCCTGCCCGCCGTCGTCGCCGATGACCTCTACGTTGACCGGCTCTTCACCGGGCCGGAGAAAGCAGTCCTGGACTGTCCCCCTGTGCTGGTGCGCCTGCCGCGCGACGTTCCCGGGCTGCTGGCCATCCTGCGGCGGACCTACCGCGGCAACTCCGAGCAGGGCGCGCTGCACAGCACCGCACTGGGCAGCGCCGCGGGCATCCTGGCCGCAGTGCGCGGGCCGCGCAGCGCCTTTGACGCCTCCGTCTACATCGTCTTCACCCTGGCCGGACGGCGTCTGGCGGCCTCCTCCCGGGCGGGTACCGCGTGGGAACGGGACACCAGCTCCCGCACCGGATCCGCGGCTCACGGGAGGGTGTCCTAGGATGCCCGGCAAGCTGCGCGGCACCAGGGGTTTCGTCCTCGCCGGTCTCTTCCTTTCTGCACTGCTGGTGGGCGGCGGGATCTTCCTGTCCAGCCTGGCAGGTCCCAAACCGCAAGACCCGGCCGCCAACTCGCGGGAACCCGTCCCAGAGACTGCCCCCGGCAGGCAGGCTGACGCCGGCCAGGAGCCAGGCAGCAACTCCGGTGAAGAGACCTTGGCTGTCCCCAACACCCAGCCTCCGGCTGCGGTGCCTGACCCGGAACGTCCCCTGGAAGTCCCGCCCGCCTCGGCGGGCGACGGCGCCGGAGAGCTGCCGGCGTCGCGGGACCTGCCCGAAGCGATGACCCTCATCAACCTGCCGCTGCCGCCGGCCGACGCCGCCGAGGGCCGGCTGGTCGGAGGATTCCCTGAGCAGCTGGTTCCGCCGGCTCCCGCCACAGAAGTGGTTTCCTCTTCCGTGGCAGCTTCCGGGAACACCCTTCAAGCCGGGCTCCGGGCCACCGGCGCAGCGGTACCCCGCGACGTACTCGCCTTCTATTCGGAGCACTTCCGCAACCTTGGTTTCCAGCCCGGAGCTGAGGAAACCGTCGGCGGGACCACCAGTGCAGTGTGGTCCTACGGCACCAGTTCGGTAACGCTGAGCATCGGGCCGGAGGCCGGCGGGACGGCAATGGATTATTCGATCTTCGCCGTCCTGCGCGCCGGCATCCAGGACTAGCCATGTACCTCTCCCTCGCGGGCCAGCGCGCCCCCTGGCGGAACCGCCGCGCGGCTTCCGTTCCGTTCCGTCTCTCTCCGGTGATTATCTGGCTGGGCATCGTCAGCCTGCTCACCGATGTTTCCTCCGAAGCGGTGGCCGCTGTGCTGCCCGTCTACCTCACCGGTGCGCTGGGTCTGTCCATCCTGGCCTACGGCTTCCTGGACGGACTCCAGCAAGGCATCAGCGCCGTCGTACGGATTGCCGCGGGCTGGACCTCGGATACCCTGGACCGGCCCAAGTGGGTGGCTGCCGCAGGTTACGGGTTGTCCATGGCCGCCCGCGCCGGGCTGCTGTTCTCCGCCTCCGTGGGGGCCGTGGCGTCGGTGATCACCATGGACCGGATCGGCAAAGGCATCCGGACCGCGCCGCGCGACGCCCTGATCACCACGGCTGCCCAGCCCGAGCATCTGGCCCGCTCTTTCGGTGTGCACCGGATGCTCGACACAGTGGGTGCAACAGCCGGACCGCTGCTTGCCTTCGGCATCCTCCTCGTGATTCCGCAGGGCTACTCCACCGTGTTTGTCGTTTCCCTGGGTGCTGCCATCCTGGGCGTCGCGGTGATGGTGCTCCTGGTTCCCAACCTCCGCACCCGGCAAGCTGCCGGCCGCTCTGAGCCTGCCGTGACAAAGTCCGAACCCGGGGGTCCAGCGCCGGCACGGCCCACCCGCAGCCAGGCTCTGCGGGAGCTGAATACGCCCACCGTCCGGCGTCTGCTCCTGGCAGCCGGGGCGCTGTCCCTGCTCAGTGTCGGTGACGGCTTCCTGTACCTGCTGCTGCTCACCTCGGGCGGCTTCAATCCGGTGTGGTTTCCCCTGCTGTTCGTAGGGACCAACGCTGCCTACCTGCTCATGGCGATCCCGCTGGGCCGCGCGGCTGACCGCTGGGGACGAAAGAAGGTGTTCCTGCTAGGCCATGTGGGCCTGCTCGCTGCCTACGCCTGCGCCGGGTTCGGCGGTCTGGGTGCAACCGTGATGTGCCTCTTCGCCCTGGGCGCCTTCTACGCCGCTACCGACGGCGTACTCGCAGCCCTCATGGGCGGCATAGTGCCCGCCAGGGTGCGGGCGACGGGCATTGCCGCCGCTCAGACGGTGGTAGCGGTGGGCCGCATGCTCGCATCAAGCCTCTTCGGCGTGCTCTGGTACGCGCTGGGCCCTGAGACGGCGCTGTGGACGGCGGCGGCCGCGTTGGCCGTCGTCCTTCCCGGGGCGGCCTGGCTCATCCGTTCAGCTTCCGTCCGGAAGCCGGTACCTGCCGCCGCGGCGGAGGCCACGCAGTGACGGATCTGCAGGAGGAGCACCCGGCGCCTTCCGCTGCGCGCTGGCGTTTTTTGGCGGTCGTGACTGCGGCAGTTGTCGGCGGGAGTGTTTTCTACGGTGTTTCCTCTTTCCAGGACTACCGTGAACGTTCGGCGGCGGCGCCCGGGGTGGCGCTGGAAACATCCGGTCCGCCCCCGGCCGCCGGGTTTGTCATGTTCCGCAACACCGCTTCAGGCGCCGGTTATGGCCACATTGGCACCGTGCCCCTGACGGACCCGGGAGGTCCGCGGCGGCTGGAGGACACCGCCTGCGACCGCATCTATGCTTCGGCGACCGTACGGTCCTGCCTGCAGACAACGCCGGGAGTGATGACCACCTTCTCCGACGTGGTGCTCGACGCCGACGGCACGACGCTTGATTCCTGGCCGCTGCCGGGGATCCCCAGCCGCACCCGGGTGTCCCCCGACGGTTCACTCATCGCCTCCACGGCGTTCGTGACGGGACATTCCTACGCCGGCACCGGGTTCTCCACCGAAACCCGCATCACCGGTTTAGACGGGACGGACCACGGCAACATTGAGGACTTCGCGCTGCTGGTGGACGGGACGCGGGTGACAGCCGCCGACCGCAATATGTGGGGCGTGACCTTTAGTGCCGACGGCGACACCTTCTACGCCACGGCCGCGAGCGGGAACGCCACCTGGCTGGTGCGCGGCAGCCTCGCCGCCCGGACCCTGACCGCACTGCGGGACGGTGTGGAATGTCCCTCCCTGTCACCCGACGGACGGCGGATCGCGTTCAAGAAGGAAGTATCCGGCTCGGCCACCCCGCACTGGCGGGTGGCAGTACTGGAGCTGGACAGCCTGGAGGAAACAGTGCTGGCCGAGACCCGTTCGGTTGATGACCAGATCGAGTGGCTCGACGACGCAACCGTGCTGTACGGCCTGCCCCGGGACGGGGCGCCCGGGGACTCGGACGTCTGGTCCCTCAGCCTGGCCGGCGGGGAACCGGAAGTGTTCCTGGCACACGCCTGGTCCCCCGCCGTCGTCCGCTGAATTGCCCGTCCGCTGAGTTGCCCGCCCGCTGAC